>NZ_JBEXPJ010000007.1:0-109061 GCF_040611995.1 Lentzea sp. NPDC006480 | reverse complement strand
GTTACCTCCAGGGGAACGCGGGGGCCCCGCGTTACCTGGGAACCGGGGGTGTGGGCCGGGGTCCAGGTCGCGGTGCTGGGTGTCGTCGGAGCGACGGCGGGGCTCGGGCCGCTGGGCTGGGCCGCCGGGTTGGCCTATGCCTTTGCCACCTGGGCGTTCCTCGGCTACGGCATGCAGCGTCACCGCACGGTGTCGTTGGGGCCTGCTGACCGGGTCACTCTCGCTCGCGGGCTGATGGTCGGCGCGGTGACGGCGTTGGTTGCCGACCGTGCTGGTCAGGACGTTCCGGTGGCTCTCGTCGTGACGCTGGCGGCGGTCGCGTTGTCACTCGACTGGGTGGATGGTCAGGTCGCTCGCCGCACCGGCACGTCGACTGCTCTGGGTGCGCGCTTCGACATGGAGGTCGACGCGTTCCTGATCCTGGTGCTGAGCGCGTACGTGGCCGTGCAGATGGGGCCGTGGGTGCTCGCGATCGGGCTCATGCGGTACGTGTTCGTGGCGGCGTCGTGGCGGTTGCGGTGGATGAACGCGCCGCTGCCGGCCAGCTATTCGCGCAAGGTCGTGGCCGCGGTGCAGGGCATCTTCCTGGTCGTGGCGGCCTCGGGGCTGTTGCCGTTCGCGGCGGTGCTGGTCGGTCTCGCGCTGGCATCGCTGGTGTGGTCGTTCGGTCGCGATGTGCTGTGGCTGTGGCGTCACGCCAGTGTTTCGGTGGGAGGATCCCGTCATGTCTGAGCAGACCTCAACCGCGGCGAAGATCGGCAACATCGTCGTCTGGATCTTGCAGATCGTGCTCGCCGTGCAGTTCGTGCTGAACGGCTACGCGCTGTTCACCGACCAGTTCGTCGCCAAGTTCGACGACATCGGCTTCGGTCAGTGGTTCCGCTACTTCACCGGTGTCCTGGAGATCGCCGCGGCGATCGGGCTCGTGATCCCGCGCATCTGCGGCATCGCGGCGCTGGCGCTGGCCGGAATCATGGGCGGCGCGTTGCTGACCGAGCTCTTCCTCGTGGACAAGGGCGGCCCGGTGCTGCCACTCGTCTTCATGCTGTGGGCACTCGTGATCGCGGTCTACCGCCGTGAGCAGATCTTCGGACTGGTTTCCGCCGTCACGGGGAAGAAGTGACTTTCGGGAAGTAGCGGAGAACTGCGACGTCCCCGACTTTCGTGACGTCCTCCAGGTGGAATCGGCGAGCCGGTCCACCGGGGAATTCGGCGGGATTCACGAAACGCGGGGCCGTCGCCTGTCCGATCAGCATCGGGGCGACCGCGACTCGGATCTCGTCGGCGAGTCCGGCCTTGAGGAACGCCGTGTGAATGCTCGTGCCGCCTTCGACCATGAGCCTTGTCACACCGCGTGCGCCCAAATCGTCCAGAATTTCTGAGAAATCGCTGAAGGTTTTGGTTTCGGCGAGGTGGTCCACGGTGGTCGGCGTTGTCGCCGTGTAGATCAGCCGCTCGCCGCCGCAGTGCCAAAACCGCAGCTCAGGGTCCAGTTGGCCTTTCCTGGTCACGATGACCCGCAGCGGGAACTCCGGTTTGCCGTCCGCTATTCTCCGCGCACGCCGCTCGTCGCTGTAGACGAGCAGTCGCGCGTTGTCGCGGCGCAGTGTCTCCGCCCCGGCGAGAATCGCGTCCGACTCCGCGCGCATCCGGTCGACGTGATCGAAGTCCTCGGCGTTGGAAAGCGGAAACCTCTCGGTGCCGCGGTCGTCGATGTGGCCGTCGAGGCTGACGGCCACGCTCAGCAGAACGTGCGGGCGGGTCACGAGACCGATGGTAGTGCAGTTGAACCGGTTGCGGGCCGCCGTGCGTTTACCTCATAGGTCAGGAAAGGGGATTCTCGGTGAAGATGGTGCTGCGTCGGACGGTCACGCTGGTGGCGGGACTGTTCGTGTTGTTCGTGCTCATCGCACCGAGCGACCTGGACAAGTTCACTCCCGAGGCGTTCCTGCGGGTGCCGCTCGAAGGCCTCGTGGGCGTGCTCGTGCTGGTGCTGCTGCCTCCCCGGTTCCGCAAGCCCGCCGCTGTGGTCGCGGGCGTCGCGCTGGGCTTGTTCACGGTCGTCAAGATCATGGACATCGGTTTCGACATGGTGCTGTACCGGCCGTTCGACCTGGTCCTGGACTGGCCGCTGCTGGTGCCCGCCGTCGACTTCGTGGACGTGACGTTCGGCCGGTTCGCCTCCGTGCTGGCCGTGGTGGCCGCCGTCGCGCTGGTCGGCGTGATCGTGCTGCTGACCTCGGTTTCGGTGCTGCGGCTCAGCTCTGTCGCTGCTTCACGTCGGCCGGTGGCGATCCGCGCGGTTGCTCTTGTCGCCGTTGGCTGTGTTTCGCTTGCCGTGCCCGGGATTCCGGTCTACTCGGACGCTGCCGCCACCTCTCTGGTGGATCACGCGCGGCGGGTTCAGGCCGGGCTGCACGACCAGGAGGCGTTCGCCGCCGAGGCTTCCGTCGACGCCTACCGCGGGCAAGCCGGCCTGCTGTCCTCGTTGCAGGGCAAGGACGTCGTGATCTCGTTCGTGGAGAGCTACGGCAAGTCGGCGCTCGATCTGCCCGAGGTCTCCGCGAAGCTGGCTCAGGGCAACGACCGCCTGAAGGCGGCCGGATACACGGCCAAGTCTGCTTTTCTGACCTCGCCGACTGCCGGTGGTGGCAGCTGGATGGCGCAGGCGACGTTGCTCTCCGGGCTGTGGATCGACAACCAGCAGCGCTACCGCAACCTCGTGGCTTCGGACCGGTTGACGCTCCCGCGGGCGTTCCGCGAGGCGTCGTGGCGTTCGGTGGGTGTCGTGCCCGGCATCACGCAGGCGTGGCCGGAAGGCGACTTCTTCCACTACGACAAGGTCTACTCGGCGCAGGACCTCGGCTACACCGGCCCGCGGTTCGGCTACGCGACGACACCAGACCAGTTCACCTTGGAATCGTTCCAACGCAACGAGCGTTCTCGCGTTGATGGTCCTTTGATGGCCGCGATCCCGATGGTGTCCTCGCACGCGCCGTGGTCGCCGACGCCGGACTCCGTCCCCTGGGACAAGCTCGGCGACGGCTCGATCTACCGCACGATGCCCGCCTCGGCCGACCCGCCGGAGTCGATCTTCGGCCGCGACCCGGCCGCCGTCCGTGCCGACTACGGCCACTCGATCTCGTACTCGCTGGAGTCCGTCGTCTCCTACCTGGAGCGGTACGGCGACGAGAACCTGGTCTTCGTGTTCCTCGGCGACCACCAGCCGGCGCAGATGGTGACCGGCGAAGGAGCGTCGCGGGACGTGCCGATCACCATCGTCGCCAAGGACCCCGCGGTGCTGCAGCGGGTTTCGCAGTGGAAGTGGGACGACGGCATCAGGCCGGGAGGCACGGCCCCGGTGTCGAAGATGAGCGACTTCCGGGACCAGTTCCTCTCGACCTTCTCCGCGCCTCGCCCCTGAGGGGCCTCAGCCCATCGTCTTCTGGCCGTCGATCGACTCGCGGATGATGTCGGCGTGGCCCGCGTGCTGCGAGGTCTCGGCCACGATGTGCACGAACACCCGCCGCGCCGACCACGTCTTGCCCTCGGGGAACCACGGAGCGGCCGGCAGCGGGTGCGAGAGGTCCAGGTCGACCGTCTCGACCAGCTTGTCGGTGTAGGCCGCGACCTCGTGGTACCTGGCGATGATGCTTTCGAGCGTCTCGCCCGGCGCCATCCGGAAGTTCGCGGCGTGCTCCTCGTAGTCCGCGTCCTCGCCGGACTTCATGGCGCTGGTGCCCTGCTCGACGAACCTGACCCAGCTCTCCTCGACCGACGCGACGTGCTTGATCAGCCCGCCGATGCACAACGCGCTGGCCGTGGGGCTCGACGCCGCCTGCTCGTCGGTGAGCCCCTGCGCGGTGAAGGTCAGGAACCAGCGGTGCTGCCGGAGGGTCTCGAGGAGGTCCGCGCGCTCGCCGGTGAGGGTCTCGGTGGTGGTCATCGTTTGTCCTTAGCTCGTTTGTCCGACATGAAGGACTCTAGGACCGCTTGAGGCCAGCTTGTGTCCTAAACGAACGGTCGTGCTGGCTGGTTTCGGACTCTCGGTTGGGCCATTTGCCGCTGACCTGGGATGCCCAGTCTGCTGTTCGGTAGAACGCTGGGCTTGCTCTGTGTCGTTCGGGCGGGCGAATGTTGTCCTGATCCGTGCCTGGCTGCGCCTGGACGGTTGCTTCCCAGGCGGTGGCTCTGTCGGCGTCTGCAAGTACCGCCAACTCCTGATCAAATCGCCGCTGACCACACCCAACCGGCCCTGGGACATCGTCGGCACGGCTTGAGCGGCCGGGCCCGGGTTGAGCAGGAAGGTGTGGTGTCGAAGCAGCGGTCTGGTCCAAGGCGTTTCCGCGGGATGCTCCGGTGGCTAAGGTGAAGAATCTTCACCTCCCTGGAGGAACTGATGCTGGTCGTGGGCGCCCTGCTCGCCTCTCTGCTCGTGACACCGATCGCGGCCGCACCCACCGCGGCCGAGCCCGCGCCGACGCCGCCGCTGGGCTGGAACTCGTGGAACACCTTCGGCTGCGACATCAGCGAGTCGAAGATCCGCGAGACCGCCGACGCGATGGTGTCGTCGGGCATGAGGGACGCGGGCTACGAGTACGTCGTGATCGACGACTGCTGGTTCGACCCGGCCCGCGACGCGTCCGGCGCGTTGCGCGGGAGCCCGGACCGGTTCCCCAGCGGTATGAAGGCCATGGGCGACTACCTGCACGCGCGCGGTCTCAAGTTCGGCATCTACCAGGTGCCGACCGGCCGCACGTGCGCCCAGCGGGGCAACGCCTATCCCGGCTCGACCGGCAGTGCCGGGCATGAGGCGCAGGACGCGCGGACGTTCGCGTCGTGGGGCGTCGACTACCTGAAGTACGACTGGTGCTCGCCGGAGGGCAGCCGCGACGAGCAGGTCACGCGGTTCTCGGTGATGCGGGACGCGTTGCGCGACACGGGAAGGCCGATCGTCTACAGCATCAACCCGAACAGCTACCACGCGACGACCGGCGACGACTACAACTGGGGTCAGGTCGCGGATCTCTGGCGCACCACCGAGGACGTGCTGGACATCTGGCAGAACGGCAACGCCAACAGCTACCCGATGGGTGTCGTCAACGCGTTGGACGTCAACGCACCCCTTGCGGCGCAAACAGGTCCGGGGCACTTCAACGACCCCGACATGCTGGTGGCGGGGCGTCCCGGGCTGACGCTCACCGAGTCGCGGTCGCACTTCGCGTTGTGGGCGCTGATGGCGGCGCCGTTGATGGCGGGCAACGACATCCGCTCGATGTCGCCGGACATCAGCGCGTTGCTGCGGAACTCGCGGCTGATCGCGATCAACCAGGATCCGCTGGGCGCGGGCGGGCGGCGGGTGCGGGACAACGTCTACGTGAAGCCTCTGCAGGACGGTTCGGTCGCGGTCGGGTTGTTCAACCGCGGCAGCAGCACGACGACGTTGAGCGCGTCGTTCGGTGAGATCGGCTTGGCGGGCAACGGGTTCACGATCGTCGACCAGTGGACCGGCGCCGCGGTGAGCTCGCTGTCGGCTTCGGTGCCCGCGCACGGAGTGGCGGTCTTCAAGGTCAGCGGTGGCACGCCGATCCCGTCGAGCACCTTCTCGTTGCGCGGCGCCGGATCTGGCCGTTGCATGGACGTCGAGGGCCCGTCGACCGCACCTGGCGCCGCAGTGATCCTCTACGACTGCCACGGCGCGGCGAACCAGTTGTGGACGTCGTGGCCCAGCGGCGAGGTGCGGGTGTTCGGCGACCGGTGCCTCGACGCGGCGGGCACGTCACCCGGTTCGAAGGTGGTGTCGTGGTCGTGTCACGGTGCCGCGAACCAGCAATGGCGGTTCAACGAGGACGGCACGATCGTGGGTGTCCAATCAGGACTGTGCCTGGACGCGTCCGGTGCGGGTACTGGGAACAACACGCGGTTGATCGTGTGGACCTGCACCGGACAGAGCAACCAGAAGTGGAGCCGCTAGCCCCGCAGCGTCGCGAGGTTCGCGCCGGTCAGACCGAGCACCGCCTGCGTCGTCGCGCGGGGAGCGTTGGCCTTGTCGAAGCCTGACGAGTCGAACGCGATGGCGCCCGCCTCCGGCCCGGCGCAGACCTGCAGCGACTTCAGGTAGTTGCGTGCCTTCACGGCGGACCGGCCGGTCAGCACCTGCGCGGCGAGGCCGGTGCTGTTGGCGTTCGAACCGCCCTGCGCGCTCGGGAATCCACCGTCGGCCTGCTGCTTGGACCGCAACCACGCCAGCGCGTTCCCGGTCGGCTTGCCCTGCGCACGAAGCGCCTGCACGACGATCGCGGTGGCGTCGATGTCGCTCACGCACGGCGAGACTTCGAACGCGACGGGGAAACCGCCGTCGGGGCACTGCGACCCGGCGAGGAAGGAGGTCGCGTTGGTGTCCTTGAGCGCGAGGACCGCGTAGGACTGGGTGAAGGCGTTGGAGTAGTCGCCGAACTGCGAGCGGTCGGCGTAGCGGCCGGACGGTGCCTGCAACGCCCGGAGCCCGGCGATCAGGTCGGTGCCACCGAAGTTCGCGGGGTTCTTGCCCTTCACACGGGCAGCGACAACGAGTTTGGCGTGCGCACCCGCGTACGACTCGCCGCCGGTGCCCAGGTAGGCGCCCTGCACGTCCGGCTTGGCGAGCCACGCGATGGCGCGGTCCGAGTGGTCGCGGGCGTTCCCGGCGGCCGCGAAGGCGAAGATCGCGTCGATGGTCAGGCCCTGGTCCGGGTACTTCACGCCACCGAACTCGGTCTCGAAGCGCTCGCCGTCGACCAGTTGTCCCGCGAGCCACCCACCGGCTGCCTGGACGCCGTGGGCGCCGGCCTGCGCGGGAACGGCCGTGGCCACGAGCGATGCGCCGAGCGCGGCGGCGATGATCAGTTTCTGCACGTGCCCGACCTTCTCATTCCGGCCCGTGCGACCGACACGTTTTGCGAGACTCGTCGCATGCGTCTCGCTCTGTCGCTGCTGCTGGTGCTGACCGCGTGCGCCACGGTTCCCGCCGATCCGAAAGCGTTGCTGGACCAGTGGCTCGACGTCGTCCGCCGGCAGCAGTCGGTGCGGTTCAACGTCGAGATCAAGGTCGAGGGCAACGACCCGCGCCGGCGGACGTACGCGGGTGTGCAGCACATCAACACCGGTGGCGGCGCGGTGGAGCAGAAGGACGTCACCGCACACGCCGAGAGCCGGTGGGGAGTAACGGACTACCGCGCCATGATCCTCGACCGTGACACCTATCTGCAGCACAACGAACTGACGCTGCCGACCGGAAAGTCGTTCGCTGTCCTGGAAACGCAGGGCGCGAGCTGGACGTGGCACTACCTCACCAGCCTGTCGCTGAACGAGCAGGAGTACGACCCCGGCAGCGTGTTCGCCGACCTCGACCGCGACACGCTCAGGTTGGTCGGGCACGACGGTGACCGGTACGAGTTCAGCGCGGGCGGGGTGCCGCACTCCGGCGGCTACACGCAGGGCGAGGTGCGGCTCGTCGTCGAGGTGGACGCCTCGGACCGCGTGCTCAAGGCCGAGCGGACCGGGCCTTCGGCCGACCGGCAGCAGGAGCACCGGATCGCCTCGTACAGCCAGTGGGGCACTGCGCCGGACGTGCTGCGGCCCGCTGCCGAAACCGTTGCGAAACCGGCTGAAGTCGTTGTCCGCGGGCGTTAGTGTCGCAGGATGATCGCCTCAGACCTCCAGCGCTACCTGCAGGAGTCGCGTGACTCCATCGTGTCCTCTTTGGACGGGCTGAGCGAGTACGACGCGCGCCGCCCGCTCGTGCCCAGCGGCACCAACCTGCTCGGCCTGGTGAAGCACCTGATCGGCATCGAGCTCGGTTACCTCGTCACCAGCGTGGGCCGTCCCGCGCCGCTGCTGCCGTGGGTCGAGGACAGGTCGGTCTGGGAGAACGGCGACATGTGGGCCAAGCCGTCGGAAAGCCGCGCGTACCTCCTCGACCTGTACCGGGACGCCTGGCGCCGCACCGACGAGTCGATCGCCGTACTGCCCCTGGACGCTCCGGCCTCGGTGGAGTGGTGGCCGGAGCACCGCCGTCAGACGACGTTCGGGCACCTGCTCGTGCGCGTCGTGGCCGAGACCGCGCAGCACGCGGGCCACTGCGACATCGTGCGTGAGCTGATCGACGGACGTTCCGGCGCCGACAACCCCGAGGGCTACTACGACCTGGTCCTGAGCATGGCGAGCGCGCCGATCACCGGCCCAGGTACGAGCAGCAAGAACGCGTAACGCCAGGTCACGAGCTCAGCCAGCAGCGGCACGAGCTGGATGCTGACCACCGTCAGCCCGAACCCGACGGCGGTCAGCGCGGTGAGCGCCGTCCCGACGTAGCGCGGGTCGGCGACCTCGCTCAACGACGCTGAGAACACCCCGGAGTCCGCGATCACCGCCGCCCCCCACACCGCGCAGAACGCGATCAGCAGCGGCGTGCCCCAGGCCAGCGGCGAGAGCAGGCAGCACAGTCCGCTGACGGTGAGCGCCCCGACCGCAGCAGGCGCGCGGCCGAACCGGTCCGCCGCCCAGCCGCCGACGAGGCACCCGACGGCCCCGGCGACGCCCATCGTCAGGAACACGGTGAGGCCAACGGGTTTCTGGGCGCTGATGAGGAACGTCGGCAGCCACGTCCACAGCGCGTACAGCTCCCACATGTGCCCGAAGTAGCCGAGGTTCACCAGGCGCGGCTTGCGTTCGCGGAACATCTGCACGGCATAGCGCGGATTGAGCTGGGCAGTGGTGGCGGTGAGAAATGGTCCCGGCCGCACGAGCGTCAGGGCCGTGATCGCACCGAGGAACGCGATCGCGGCGGCGGCCACGAGCACCTCGCGCCACGGCAGCTGCCCGAAGACGTGCGGCAACGCACTGCCGAGCGTCAGCGCCCCGATCAGCACGCCCAATGCTTTGCCGCGATCTTTCGGCTCCGACCAGGACGCCATCAGCTTCATGCCGACCGGGTACACGCCGGCCAGCGCCACCCCGGTGAGGAACCGCAGCGGAATCGCGGCCGCGAGCCCGTCCACCGTGAGCCCGAGGACCAGGGTGAGGGTGGCACCGGTCGCCGCCGAGATGGCGAGCAACAGGTGCGGCCGCACGCGGTCGGCCAGGTTGAGCACGGTGGCGCCGACCGCGCCGGTGACGAACCCGAGCTGCACCGAGGCGGTCAGCCACACCGCGGCACCCGCGCTGATGCCCCACTCGGTTCTGAGCGACGGCACGACCGCGGACATCGAGAACCACACGGCCAGGCCGAGGACCTGGACGCCCGCGATGGCCGCCCGCTGGATCAGCACACCGCGCCTCCTTCACTCACCTGGGTGAAGCTTGTCCGGTTTCACGCTCGGGCTCGTCTATTGGATGTCCGGAAAACATGGTCATCTTCGCCGCGCAGACAAGGAAGCGCGCAAGGGGGCGTCAGTGTTTCACCTGCAAGCCGCCCGGCTCGACCGGCGATGGCACGCCGACCGCCCGGCTGGTGATCGGCACCTCGGCCGCCGGCTCGCCATCAGCACACCGAGTCGCTCGGCTTGGGGTTGGCCAGACCGAACAACGGCCGCAGCTTCAGCCCGATCCACGTGCCGCCCAGCGCGAACACGCCCCACAGCCACCCGTGCAACGACCCGACCGAGATGCCGCCGAGGTACGCGCCGATGTTGCAGCCGCCGGCGAGCCTCGCGCCGATGCCCATCAGCACACCTCCCAGCACGGCCGCCACAGCCGTCCGCCACGGAATGGTGCTGTGAATCTTCCACGCTCCCGCCGCCGCCGCAGCGATCGCGGCGCCGATCATGATGCCGATGTTGGTGAGCGAGGTCTTGTCCGTCCAGATCGGAGCCGCGAGCGCCTTGGCGTTGGCCGGGGTCTGCCAGAACGTCCAGGCTTCCGGGTGCAGTCCGAGCAGCTGCACGAGCTTGGCTCCCCACAGCGCGAAGGCGAACGTCACGCCCCAGATGCCGCCGGACACGAGGAACACCGCCGCCGCCAGCACGCCCAGCACCACCGCGCCGGCCAGCAGCGGCCACGAGCCGCGCACCACGCGCGCCAGGCCGCGGGCGGTGGGCACCACGTCGGCAGGTGGTGGGGTGCGGCGGGCCTGCACCAGACGGGTCGCGAGCACGATCAGGGCCAGCAGGGCGATGGTGATCAGCCAGGAGCCCCACCAGCCGACGTGTTCGGACAGGACGACGGCCGGGAACGCGGGCCAGCCGTCGAACAGCGGGAAGGCCCAGGTGTAGAGGACGGAGCCGGCGATGAAGCCGAAGAGGGTCAGCACGATCGTCGACTGGCCGGAGCCGACCGCGAACAACGTGCCGGACGCGCAGGCGCCGCCGAGCTGCATGCCGATCGAGAACAGCACCGCGCCCACGAGCAGCGCCAGTCCCAGGGGATTGCCGACGGCCTTGGGCACTGAGCCGAACAGGCCGGAGCCGGTCGAGATGATCAGCGCGATCAGGGTGGCCGCGGTGCCCAGCAGGACGGTGTGGGCGCGCAGGCCGGCGCCGTTGCCGACGGAGATCAGCTGGCGCCAGGCCGAGGTGAAACCGAAGCGGGAGTGGAACAACGCGAGGCCCAGCGCGAGGCCGAGGGCGAGCAGCACGCCCTGCTTCGCGCCGTAGGTGGCCCAGACGAACCAGGTCAGGCCGACCGCCAGGAGTCCGGCGACGACGAGCGGGACGGTGCGGACCGGTTCCTCGGGGGCGGGAACGGGGGCCGCGCAGGATGTCGGGAAGTACTGCGTCGTCACCGGGGACTCCTCTCAGTGGTGGTGAGTTGGTTCCCGGCAACGGGAACCAACTCACGAATGCCGGCTAGTTGGGGATGATGTAGTTCGGGGCCTTGACGACGGACTCGATCAGGCCGAACACCGGGATGCCGAGCGGCGCGGTCGTCCACTTGTTGTCGAGGCCGCTGGTGTCCGGCTTGTCGACCACGACGGGGTCGGCCAGCGCGGGCGAGGCGAACCCGGCCAGCACAGCACCGCTCAACACCACGGACGCAACGAGCTTCTTCATGAGAACTTCCTTTCGTAGCAAGGGGAAAATCAGCCGCCGATGAACTTGAGCAGCTCGAAGATCGGGGCCAGTGCGGCCGGCACACCGATCGTCGGGTCGAGAATCGAGCCCAGGTCCAGTCCGGGCAGGACCCAGATCGGCGTGTCCGAGGTGAGGAACTGCGTTGCCATGTCTCTCCTTCAGCTGAGCACCGGGCTGACCGGCACGACGGTGGCTTTCGGGACCCATTGCCCCGCAAGCTCTTCCTGCATGGGCATGCCGGGGCCGTGCGCCTCGTCCGGCCCCATCGGCATCGCGGTCACCTGCGCGACCGCGTAGATCTGGACCTGGTCACCGGCAGGACGATCACCAAGCCACGAACGGAATCCGGCGGGCGTCGGGTTCGAACCACCGAACCGGTTGCCGAGCTCCACGGCATAACCGATCGGCAGCTGCTCCCGCGGGTCGAACCGAAGCGGCACGGCCAAGGTGGTCACGGAAGTGGCCAGAGGCGTCGTCAACAACCACGGCGCCACGTACAAACCGTGCGGGTAGACCGGGCGTTCGGCCTGCTCGACGCCAGCGCGTGACAAAGCGCTGTGAGCAGCAGACCACCCGGACAACACCACCAGCGCGTCACCCGAGTCCGAAACCGCGAGGCCGGAACGAACCAGCGCTGAAGCCGCCACCCCGCGCGGGGTGGAGTCCGAGACGATGCGGACGCTGGTGACGCCCTTGTTCTTCAAGAACGTCACCAGCTTCGTCAGCGAGTCGGAGTCCTCGGTGGACAGCCGGTCGGCCGGGCAGGACGTCAGCACGTCCTTCCTGCCGCTCAACAGGCCACCGAGCGCGGCCGTCGCACACTCGGCATCAGGTGCCGGACCGGGTTCGCCACCGGTGTCGTACGAGACGGAGTACGAGGAGCCGCCCGACTTCAGGGCGAGCGACCCACGTCCCGCGGGCAGGTCGACCTCCGCCCACACCCCGTCCGCACCGGCGCTGGGCAGCGCCGGCACGTCCGACGGGCCGACGGTCCAGTTGCCGGACGGGAGGTGCACGAGGTTGCGCCCCGGCCGGTGCGGACTGATCAGCACCGGCGTGGAACCGGCCGAAGCCAGCACCGGAACACCGGGTACGGGCAACTCCTGCGGCGAGGGAATCGCGGCCAGCCCGCTCCAGGCGAGCAGACCGGCAGCGACCGCAAGAGTTCCGTACCGGCGAATCCCCAGCGCTGCCAACGGAAGCAGCACCACGAGAACCAGCCCGAGCCCGAGCAGCGTCTCGTAGACCCGGCGGTCGAACGCGAGCCCGGACGACACCAGCCGCACCAGTCCCGCCAACGCCAGCACCACGCCCAACGACACCGCGTGCTGGCGAGAACGGGCGCCGCCGGCCAGCACAAGAGCCACCCAGGCGACCGCACCGGCCACGTAGACCGTGTTGGCCACCAACAACAACCCGGAATCCCCCACGGAGGTCTCGATCACCAGCAGCAACGTCAACGCCGAAGCCACCCACCGCACAGCAGGCCTGCCGAGCAGCACCGGCACCAGAACCACCAGCACCCCGTGCGCCACCGCGCCCAGCACATGTGCGGAGAAAAGCAGTAGCGACACGGAAACGAGACCCAGCGCGAGCGCCGCGAGTGCGAAGTTCGCGGCCCTCACCCAACGAGGGACCACGACCGCGAGCCCGGACCCGGCGACCAGAGCCGACACCAGCAGCAACGCCAGCCGCACCACGACGACCCAGACCGAGACGTCCGAAGCAGCCTCGAAACCTCCGTGGGGATGATCCATTACTTCACGTCCGCATCCGAGATCACGAACAGCTCCGAGTGCGGCTTCGCGTTGCCGAACGGCCCGTGCGGCCAGTCCTTGCGGTTGAAGTTGATGCCGACCTGGCCGGAGAACTCGTCCTTGAACGACGTGTCGACGGACAGCTCACCGGAAGGGCCGACCTGGACGATGTTGACCTTGTGGTCGCCGTCGAGACCGGTGCGGGCCACGAAGTAGTTCGACACCGCGAGGCGCTGGGGCGACGAGACCTCGTGGTAGTAGCCGTCCGAACCGAGCGAGAAGTTGTCGTACGCGCCCCAGTGCGGACCCGCGGCGGGCGTGCCGGGGTTGATCGGCGCGGCACCGGCCAGAGTCGGGCAGTCGGACTCGGCGCCACCGTTGCGCGCCTCGGCCAGCGTGTCGATGCGGCACTGGAAGCCAGTCCCTGCCGCCAGCAGCTTCTCGATGTTCAGCACGTACACGCCACCGGTGGTGCCGGGGTCGTTCGGGCCGAGCGCGCCCTTGCCCCGCCCGGAGATCGCGCGGTAGAGGTACTTGTCGTCCGGCGAGGTCTGGATCCAGCCACCATTCGAACCGCCACCGTTCGAATCGTTGCCCGCGAAGATCGCCTTGCCGGCCGAACCGTCGTCGAACACCTCGTACCAGTGCGGTTCGGCGGCCGTGATGTCCGGCGTGTAGTGCACCGCACCGCCCTGCATGGTCTGGGCGAACGCGCCCTTGTGACCCGGAAGGTTCGTCACGGTCGTCTCCATGACCGCGCGGCTCTCCTGGTGCAGCGGGTCGGCGGGATCGGCGCGCGGGCCGTTCTGCAGGTAGCTCACGGCCTTCAGGCGAGGAGCGTTCCGGTCGGTGATGTCCCACGTGCGGACCGTCGGGCGGCGCAGGTAGGGCGAGGGCGCCTTGACCGGGTCGAGGATGATGTTGCGCGGCTCGGCGTAGTCGGACGTCAGGAGGATGTTCAGGTCCTCGCGCGCCTGGATGCCGTGCGGGTTCGCGCACGACGGAGCGCCCAGCCGGGGCAGGTTCAGGCAGAGCTTCTCGTCGTCACCCTGCGGTGTCGCGGCGGAGGTCTGCGACAGCACCCGGCCGTCCTGGGAGAACCGCACCAACGCGCCCGGCGAGCCCGCGAAACCGTTGCCCACCACGGTTTGCCCGTTCGCGTAGGTGTACGGGCCGGGCACCACGGGGCCGCCCATGTAGGTGCCGTACGCCGTGCCGTCCTTCAACGTCCAGTACGCGTCCGGCACCGAGCCGCCGAGCGTGTTCGTCGGCAGGCTGATTCCCTTGAGCTTCAAGGCGGGCAGCGCGCTCACGTCGAACGCGTAGGTCGCCGCCGCGAACAGCGCGCCCGCGTAGACGGTGTCTCCCTTGTGCCACACGTACTGCATGTGGTGCGGCTCGTTCTCGACCAACGGCCCGACGGTCGCGGTGTTCACGACCTTGCCGTAGCTCGGCGAGCCCTCGGTCGCGTCGATCACCGCGAGGAAGTCAGGTCCGGGTAGCGCGTTGGTCACCTTGCCGAGCCCGCCGGTGAGTGAACCGGGCAGATTCTTGAGGTCTTTGACGAGCGTGTCCGCGATGTTCTCGTCTCCAGCCCAGACGAGAAGCCACTTCTTGCGCCCGGCACTGAGCGTTTGTGCTTCGTGGGTGAGGTGGTTCTTCACCCAGTACTGCTTGCCGTCGGATGCCGTCTTGCTGTCCACCACGGTCTGCACATCGGCATAGGCGGGGGAGTTGTCCCCGCTCGCCGTGACCACACCGGCCGCGAGTACCGCGACTGCGGCCCCGGCCAGAGTTTTTCGCCATCGCATTGCAGTCTTCTCCTTGTTTCGGGCACGCCGAATTCGCCGTTTCCGGCACAGCGCGGAAAACGGCGGTGATACGGGAAAGGGGGTGCTCAGAGAGCGTGACAGAGTGCGCTGGCCTGCTGGCGCAGGTCCACGTGAAGGCGTCCTACCAGGACGACAGCGGTGCACATGTGGCTGAGGATCTCGATAGTCGACTGATGTTGTCAATCCGCTGACCAAAGAGTGGGAAGCCACTCGGAGGTGTTCTTTTTCAGCCGGTCGGCCCAGCAGACTTACGCACGGTGAAAAGACGAACATCGGTGCAGGATTATGTCTGACCCCGATGATTCGCCTTTTGTCTCGTTATTTGTACCAGACTTCTGTGAGGAGTGCTCGGGTGAGCGAAAGTGGCGTGAAGTTCGCCTATTGGGTGCCCAACGTGAGTGGCGGACTCGTGGTGAGCGGCATTGAGCAGCGCACCGACTGGTCCTACGAGTACAACCGCGACCTTGCTGTTCTCGCCGAGAACAACGGTTTCGAGTACGCGCTCTCGCAGGTGCGTTATCTGGCCTCGTACGGCGCCGCGTACCAGCACGAGTCGACGTCGTTCTCGCTCGCCCTGCTGCTGGCCACGCAACGGCTGAAGGTGATCGCGGCCGTGCATCCCGGCCTCTGGCAACCCGGCGTGCTGGCCAAGCTGATCGCGACCGCCTCCCACCTGTCCGGGGGACGGGCCGCGGTCAACGTGGTGTCCGGTTGGTTCAAGGGCGAGTTCACCGCACTGGGCGAGCCGTGGCTGGAACACGACGAGCGCTACCGCAGGTCGGAGGAGTTCATCCGGGTGCTGCGGGCGTCCTGGGACACCGGTGAGTTCCAGGGCGACTTCTACCGGCTGCACGGCTACGACCTGAAGCCGAAACCCCTGGGCACGCCGGAGATCTTCCAGGGCGGCAACTCCACGGCCGCCCGCGCGATGGCCGGGCGCGTCTCCGACTGGTACTTCTCGAACGGCAAGGACTTCGACGGCGTCTCCGAGCAGATCGCCGAGGTGTCGAAAGCCGCTCGGGACAACGGTCGCAAAGTCCGATTTGGACTCAACGGCTTCCTCATCGCGCGCGACACCGAGAAGGAAGCCCGCGAAACGCTCCGGGAAATCGTCGCGAAGGCGGATGTCCCTGCGGTGCAGGGATTCCGGGACGCGGTCCAGCAGGCCGGGCCGTCGACCGGGGACAAGCGCGGCATGTGGGCGGACTCCTCGTTCGAGGACCTGGTGCAGTACAACGACGGCTTCCGCACGAAGCTGATCGGCACGCCCGAGCAGATCGCCGAGCGGATCGTCGAGTACCGGCGGCGCGGTGTCGACCTGCTGCTGCTCGGGTTCCTGCACTACCAGGAGGAAGTCGAGTACTTCGGCAAGCACGTGCTGCCGATCGTCCGCGAGCTGGAGGCAGGCCTCGTCGAGAGCGAGGCCTGATCGGTTCCGATCGGCAGGAGATCATCGCCGGAGCCCGCGCCGTCGCAACTGGTGCCGCGCACCTGTCTCCATTGGTGGCCAGGAGATTCGTTGATCAACTCGCCACAGCGCGCCCGGCTGGTCGGCGCGGGCCTCTCGAACGTGCGCAACCGCGTTCAGGCCGCGATCATCGCGCACGAGTCCTGGATCATCCCCCGCTGAAACGCGAACGCTCGCGTATCAACGACCTCAATTCAGGTGTTGACGGCCGGAAATCCGGAGCCCTACGTTTGAGGTCAATCGGATTTCTTCCGCCGGGCATCCGGTCGCCTTTTTCCCTGCTTCGACCGTGCATTGACACAGCCTGAAAAGGTGATGATCACATGAACACGCCCGCAATCGTTCTGCTGAGTGGCGGCCTCGATTCCACCACAGCGCTCGCCATCGCGAAACAGCGAGGGTTCCTCCCGTACGCGCTGAGCTTCAGCTACGGCCAGCGGCACAGCGTCGAGCTCGAGGCGGCCAGGAGGGTCGCCGCGCAGGCGGGCGTGGCGCGGCACATCGTCGCCGACATCGACCTGCGGGTCTTCGGCGGTTCGGCGCTGACCGACGACATCGCCGTGCCCAAGGGGCGCGACGAGGAGCAGATGGCGGGCGAGATCCCGCCGACTTACGTACCCGGCCGCAACACCATCTTCCTGTCGTTCGCACTGGCGTATGCCGAGGTCGTGGGCGCGCGGGACGTGTTCACCGGGGTGAACGCCGTCGACTACAGCGGCTACCCGGACTGCCGACCCGAGTACATCGAGGCTTACGAGACGATGGCCAACCTCGCCACGAAGTCCGCCATCGAGGGCAACGGGCGGATCCGCGTGCACGCGCCGTTGATCGACATGACCAAGGCCGAGATCGTGCGGAAGGGCCTCGAACTCGGCGTCGACTACTCGCTCACGTCGAGCTGTTACGACCCGTCCCCGGAAGGCGTCGCGTGCGGCACGTGCGACACGTGTGTGCTGCGTTTGAAGGGATTCCACGAGGCCGGTATGGCCGATCCCGTGCGTTACCTGGCTGTGCCGGCATGACGTACTTCGTGAAAGAAATCTTCTACACCTTGCAGGGGGAGGGCCGGCACGCCGGTCGTCCCGCGGTGTTCTGCCGGTTCTCCCGGTGCAACCTGTGGACAGGCCTGGAGAAAGATCGGCACCGCGCGGTCTGTCAATTCTGCGACACGGATTTCGTCGGCACCGACGGCGTCAACGGCGGAAAGTTCACCACCGCGGACGAATTGGCGAATGCCGTCGCCAAAGTCTGGGAAGGCGACACCGACGAGGAGCGGTTCGTCGTGTGCACCGGCGGCGAACCGCTGCTGCAGCTCGACATCGCGGCCATCGACGCGTTGCACGACCGAGGTTTCGAGATCTCTGTGGAGACCAACGGCACGCAGGTCCCGCCGCCGGGCATCGACTGGCTGTGCGTCAGCCCGAAGCTCGGTTCCACCCTCGTCGCGACCAGCGGCCACGAGCTGAAGCTGGTCTTCCCCCAGGTGGACGGCGAACCCGAACGGTTCGAGCACCTGCGGTTCGAGTCGTTCCGGCTGCAGCCGATGGACGGCCCGGACGTCGCCGCCAACACCGCGGCCGCGATCGACTACTGCAAGCGCAACCCGAAGTGGAGCCTGTCCGTGCAGACCCACAAGTACCTGGGCATCGCATGAACGCCCACTCGGTGTCCGTGCGGCACAACTTCGAGACGGCGCACCGGCTGCCACACCTGGCCGGCAAGTGCGTGAACCTGCACGGCCACTCGTGGTGGATGGAGGCCAAGGTGTCCGCGCCCGCCCTGCACGCCGGGGCGGTCGTCGAGTTCGGTGCGCTGAAGGCCCGGGTGCGCGAGTGGATCGACGTTCATCTCGACCACGGCGCGATGCTCGGCGCCGACGACCCGCTGGTGAACGTGCTGACCGAGCACAAGAGCAAGGTCTACCGCTTCGGCGCGCAAGATCCGGAACCCGCCGAGCAGCTCGCTCACGGCCTGACCCACCCCACCGTCGAGGCCGTCGCCGAGCTCATCGCCCGCGTCGTCGAGGACGCCCTGCGCGACCTGCCGAGCGCACCCGGCGCCCGCGTCGCCGAGGTGACCGTGCGGGAGACGCACGTCAACTCAGCTTCCTGGCGCTCCACCGAAAAGGACTCCTCATGACCGTGATCACGGTGTCCCGCACCGACTACGGCCTCACCGAAGCGGCCGAACACGCTCGGGCGATGTTCACCGCGCTCGGCATCCCCTGCGACACGACGTCCACCGAACGAACGCCGCTGCGGTTCGTGAGCGCACTGGCCGAGCTGACCAGCGGCCTGCACCTCGACCCGACCCGGCACCTGCGCGTCCAGTTCCCGCCCGAGTCGGTGAACCAGGGCGTGATCGCCGCGGTCGACGTGCCGTTCGTGGCGTTGTGCGAGCACCACGTGCTGCCCTTCCTCGGCCGGGCCACGGTCGCGTACCTGCCGGCGCCGGGTGGGCAGATCGTCGGGTTGTCGAAGCTGGCGAGGGTGATCCAGGAGTTCGCGGCCCGGCCCCAGGTGCAGGAACGGCTGGGGGAGCAGGTGGTCGAGGCGTTGATGGGTCACCTGGCGGCCTCGGGCGCGGCCTGTCTGATCCGGTCCGAGCACGCGTGTCTGACCATGCGCGGGGCCGAGGCGCACGGCGCGGTGATGGTGACTTCCCACCTGGCCGGGGACTTCACCACGGACGCGGCGTTGCGCACGCAGGTGATGGGCCTCGCCCCGACCTACATCAGGAGGTGAACATGACTGATCTGCTGTCTTCCGGATACCGCGGCCCGCACGCGCTCAGCAACCGCGGCTGGCTCGACTTCGTGGCGCGCCTTGAACGTCGTGAGGAGATCGCGCTTGTCCGGTCGCTGACATCGGGCAACTCGCGGGCACTCGACGTCGGTGGTGGCACCGGGGAGCTGACCCGTGCGGTCGCGGTGCAGCTGGGTGGGTGTACGGCGGTCGAACCAGACGCGGACCGGGCAACGCGCCTGCGGGAAACGGGCATCGAGATCCTGCCGGGCAGTGCCGAGGAGCTGCCGTTCGACGACGGCACGTTCGACGTGGTGCTGGCCAACTGGATCCTGCCGTACGTCACGGATCTGGAGCGGTCGGTGCGGGAGATCGGTCGCGTGGTCGACCTGTCGCATCCCGAGGCCAAGGTGGTGTTCATCGGTGGGGCGCCGGACAACGAGCTCGTGGCGTTGCTGAACGAGACCTGCGTGCCGATCGCCGGCGAGCCGCCGGACGACCAGGGTTATCTGCTCGCAGTCGCCGAAGAGGTGCTGGGACAGCAGGGGTTCAGCCGGTTCGACCTGTACCGGACGGAAGCCGCGCTGCACTTTCCCGAAGCCGGCCTGGACGAACGGGTGCGGGCGGCGGCACGGACGCTCGTGAACTTCTGGTACGAGGACCACCCGGCCGCACAGAAGATGCTCACCGCCGTGGAACCCGCGCTGCGCAGGCACTTCAGCCGACGTCCGCACGCGGTGGGTGACCAGGGGGTGGTGCTGGTCGCCCGGCCCTAGGCCTTGGTGCCGATGCCGGCGATGGCGCGGACTTCCATCTCGGCGGCCTTCGCGGCGTTCTCCGGCTCGGCCTTCGAGAAGATCGTGCCCAGGAACCCGCACAGGAACGAGAACGGGATGGAGACCAGACCAGGGTTGCCCAACGGGAACCAGGCGAAGTCGACGTCCGGGAAGATCGACGTCTTCGCGCCCGACATCACCGGCGAGGAGAGGATGAGCAGCAGGCAGGAGCCGAGGCCGCCGTAGATGCTCCAGAGGGTGCCGGTGGTGTTGAAGCGTCGCCAGAAGATCGTGTAGAGGATCGTCGACAGGTTCGCGGAGGCGGCCAGAGCGAGGGCGAGCGAGACCAGGAACGCCACGTTCTGGCCGTTCGCCGCGATACCGCCGATGATCGACAGCAGGCCGACCACCACGGCAGTCATGCGGGCGACCCGGATCTCCCGGCGAGGCTCGGCGTTGCCGCGCTTGATCACGTTCGCGTACACGTCGTGGGCGAAGGAGGCCGAAGCGGCCAGCGTCAGACCGGCGACGACCGCGAGGATCGTGGCGAACGCGACCGCGGACACGATGCCGAGCAGCACGGCGCCACCGATGCGGAACGCCAGCAGCGGCGCCGCGGAGTTCTCGCCGCCCGGTGCCGCGGCGATGGTGTCGGTGCCCACCAACGCCATCGCGCCGAAGCCGATCACCAGCGTGCACAGGTAGAAGATGACCATCGTCCAGGTCGCCCACACGACCGAACGACGGGCTTCCGAGGCGTTCGGCACGGTGTAGAAGCGCATCAGCACGTGCGGCAGGGAGGCGATGCCCAGCACCAGCGACAACGCCAGCGACACGAAGTCCAGTTTGGACATCGTGCTGAAGCCGTACTTGGCACCGGGGTCGAGGACGGCCTCGCCGAGCTTGTTGTTCTCGGTGGCCTGCTGCATGATCGCGGACAGGCTGAAGCCGAACTTGCCCAGCAGGAAGACGCTCATCAGCGTCACGCAGAGCAGCAGCAGGACGGCCTTGATGATCTGCACCCAGGTCGTGCCCTTCATGCCGCCGACCAGCACGTAGAACACCATCACCATGCCGACGACGGCGATCAGGAACGCCTGGCCGGTCTTCGAGGACACGTTCAGCAGCAGGGCGATCAGGCCGCCGGCGCCCGCCATCTGCGCGATCATGTAGAAGAACGAGATCACCAGGGTCGCGTTCGCGGCGGCCGCGCGGACCGGGCGCTGCTTCATCCGGAACGCCAGCACGTCGCCGACGGTGAAGCGGCCGGTGTTGCGCAGGCCCTCCGCGATCAGCAGCAGGCCGACGAGCCAGGCGACGACCCAGCCGACGGAGTAGAGGAAGCCGTCGTAGCCGTGCGCCGCGATGCCGCCGGAGATGCCGAGGAACGACGCGGCCGAGAGGAAGTCGCCGGAGAGCGCGACGCCGTTCTGGGCGCCGGTGAACGAGCTGCCCGCCGCGTAGTAGTCCGACGCCGTCACGTTCCGGCTCGACGCGCGGTAGACGATGTAGAGGGTGATCAGGACGAACACCGCGAAGACGCTGAGGTTCAGCACCGGGTTGCCGGTGGTGGGCATGCCTTACTCCTCGACGCCTGTCTTCTCTGCGAGCAATTTGCGCTGCGGGTCCAGCCGTCGCTTTGCGTAACGGGCATAACCGAGCGTGATGAGGATCGACGTGACGAACTGCCCGAGGCCCAGCAGGATCCCGAGGTTGATCACACCGATTACCTTGGTGCTGACGAGCTCGTGCGCATATGCGGACAGCAGCACGAACGTCAGGTAGGACGCGAGGAACAAAGCGGTCATCGGGAAGATGAACGTCGTGAGTCGCCGGCGTAACGCGCGGAATTCTTCGGTCTGCTGAATCAACGCGAAGTTCGGTTTGCCGTTCGAATCGACGTACGACAAGGCCTCGGGGTCGTCGAACGACGCGAAACCCCGGATTTCCCGATGCTCGTGCTGCGTTTCGCCAGGCGACCACATCGCCTTGGTCATGTACCCCCGCCCCTCGCTGTGCGGCGACCACTGTAGCGCTCTCACGTGTGCAGTCAACGAACGCCTGTACCGGGAAACGGGCAAAACCGGACACTGCATTCGTCTCAAATGGTCGGTCGTGAGGATACCTCAGTGATCTTGGCCGCAGAAGCCCTGAAGTTGCGCCGTGTGCAACACCGTTCGACGATCGATTCGACAGGTCCAGACCGTTGTCGCACGTGTACACCTGGCCTAGGATCGTTCGGTCCGCGTTTTTGGTGACGGTTGGGGATAAAGTGGGGTTCTTAGCGCGCGAACGCACAGTCGCGCCTCCCGGATGGAACCGCTGGCTCGTTCCGCCCGCAGCACTGGCGATTCATCTCTCCATTGGTCAGGCCTACGCCTGGAGCGTCTTCAAGACGCCTCTGGAGAAATCTCTCGGTATCACGGGAACGCAGTCGGCTCTGCCCTTCCAGCTCGGCATCGTGATGCTCGGGCTCTCCGCCGCGGTGCTCGGCACGACCGTGGAGCGCAAGGGGCCGCGCTGGGCGATGTTCATGTCGCTGCTGGCCTTCTGCTCCGGTCTGCTGATCTCGGCGGTCGGCGTGTGGGCGGGCATGTACTGGGTCGTCGTCCTGGGCTACGGCCTCGTCGGCGGCATCGGTCTGGGCATCGGCTACATCTCGCCGGTCTCGACGCTGATCAAGTGGTTCCCCGACCGGCCGGGCATGGCGACCGGCATCGCGATCATGGGCTTCGGCGGCGGAGCGTTGATCGCGTCACCCTGGTCGACCTCGATGCTGACCGCGTTCGGCAACACCTCGACGTCGGGCATCGGCAAGGCCTTCCTGATCCACGGCATCGCCTACGCGATCTTCATGAGCGTCGGCGTCCTGCTCATCCGCCTGCCCTCCAAGGAGTTCACGGAGGAGAAGGCGGCGCTGCTCAAGGACAAGCCGAAGGCCACGGTCGCGTTCAACGTCTCCGCGAACAACGCGATCAAGACGCCGCAGTTCTGGCTGCTCTGGGTCGTGCTGTGCTTCAACGTCACCGCGGGCATCGGCATCCTGGAGAAGGCCGCGCCGATGCTGGTCGACTTCTTCAAGGAGTCGTCGACGCCGGTCCTCGCGACCGCCGCGACCGGTTTCGTCGCACTGCTGTCCGCCGCGAACATGGCCGGCCGCTTCGTCTGGTCGTCCACTTCGGACCTCGTGGGCCGCAAGAACATCTACCGCCTCTACCTCGGTGCCGGCGCGCTGCTCTACCTGGTGCTGCTGACCCTCGGCCCGACGAGCACCCCGCTGTTCGTGGTCGCGGCGATGGTGATCCTGTCGTTCTACGGCGGCGGCTTCGCCACGATTCCTGCCTACCTGCGCGACCTGTTCGGCACCTACCAGGTCGGCGCGATCCACGGCCGCCTGCTGACCGCGTGGTCGGTCGCCGGTGTCCTCGGGCCGCTGATCGTCAACGCCATCGCGGACGCGGGCAAGAAGGCGGGCCACACCGGTCCCGACTTGTACGCCACGTCGTTCTACATCATGATCTCGCTGCTGGTCGTTGGTTTCGTGGCGAACGAGCTGGTCCGCCCGGTCAACCCCAAGTTCCACGAACCCAAGGCCGAAGAGATCTCCGACGAGCCCGCGTCCAGGACGGACGACGAGGCCACGGTCGCCAAGTGGAACGAGGCCGAGGCGGCGGACGTCGCAGAGGCAGCGGACAAGAACGCGGACGAAGACGCGGAAGGCGTGGTGCGGAAGTGAACTCACAGCGCTTGTTGCTGATCGGTGCCTGGTTGTGGGTGGGCATCCCGCTCGCTTACGGCCTGTACCGGCTCTTCCTGAACGCGGCCAAGCTCTTCGTCTGATGTTCAACTCGCTCGTCAACTGGCGCAACTGGCGCCTGCCGGTGAAGCTCGCCGCGGTGTTGATCGTTCCGGTCTTCATCGCGGTGGGCGCCGGCGTACTGCAGATCCAGTCCCACATGGCCCGCGCCGAGTCCTACGCGGCGCTCCAGCGGCTGGTGAAGGTCCGTTCGGCGCTGATCCCCGTGATCGAGGGCGTGCAGGCGGAACGGCGGATCGTCGCCGAGGGCTCCGGCCCGCAGGCGCTCCAGGAACAGGTGAAGCGCACCGACGACGCCAGGACCGCGTTGCGCGGCCAGGTCGCCAAGACCTCGCTGTCGCAGGTGGTCACGGCCCGCATGGACGACGTCCGCTCCCGCATCGGCGGCCTGCCCGCCCTGCGCGAGAAGACCGGCGACGTGCCGGGCGTGATCAAGGAGTACACCTCTCTCACCGAGTCGATGCTCGACGTGGACGAGGTGCTCGCCAGCGAGTTCGGCGACGCGGCCCTGTCCCGCACGGCGATGGGTCTGCACCACGCGCTGCACGTGCAGGAGCAGGTCCTCTACCAGCAGGCGGTCGTGCTGTCCGGGCTCACCCGCGGCCAGCTCGTCACGGCCGAGGTGCGCTCGCTCGTCGAGTCGAACGTCAAGCTCGGCTACATCGCCGGCCAGTTCGCGGCTCTCGCGACGCCGGAGCAGCTGACCTCGTACTGGTCGTTCTTCAACGGACCGGACATCGAGGCGCACCGCAAGATGCTCGCCACGGCGGTGCTGCACCCGACCTCGGACGCGCCTGCCACGGGCACCGGTGTCAACGCCGCGAAGCCCAAGCCGTTGCCCATCGCGGCCTCGGACTGGAGCAGGGCCTCCGGAGCGGTCGCGACGTCGCTCGACGGCGTGGTCACCGGGTTGCAGAACGACCTGCGCGACACCGCGAACCGGCTGCGCGACGAGACCAGCGACGCGGCGGGCACGGCGTCCGCGATCCTGTTCGCCAGCCTCATCCTGGCCGGCACCATCGGGTTCGTCGTCGGCCGCTACCTGCTGCGTTCACTCAACGCCCTGCGCCGCTCGGCGCTGGAGGTGGCGTGGCACAAACTTCCCGAAATGGTCGCGACCGGTCGCGGCAGCATCGAGATCGAGCCCGTGCCGGTCGACACGACCGAGGAGTTCGGCCAGGTGGCGCGCGCGTTCGACGCGGTGCACAAGCAGGCCGTCAAGTCGGTCATCGAGCAGGCCGGCATGCGCGCGAACATGCGCAACATCTTCGTGAACCTCTCGCGCCGCAGCCAGAGCCTGGTCGAACGCCAGCTCAAGCTGATGGAGGAGCTGGAGAAGTACGAGGAAGACCCGGACCAGCTCGCGAACCTCTTCAAGCTCGACCACCTCGCCACCCGCATGCGCCGCAACAACGAGAACCTCATGGTGCTCTCCGGCGGCGACGTGGCCCGCAGGTTCCACCGCCCGATCCCGCTCACCGACGTGCTGCGCGCGGCGGCCGCCGAGATCGAGCAGTACCAACGGGTGATGGTGCACACGGCGCCGAATGCCGAAGTGGTCGGTTATGTGGCAAGCGACCTCGTCCGGCTGCTGGCCGAACTTCTTGACAACGCAACGGCTTTCTCGCCGCCGCACACCCAGGTCTCGATCAGCGCGTCGATCGAGGCCGGCGACATCGTGCAGATCGACGTGGTCGACCACGGCATCGGCATCGACCCCGAGGCGCTGGCCGTGGTGAACCGGCGGCTGGAGGCCGCCGGTGAGGGTGTCGAGGTCCAGGTCTTCCGCGAAATGGGACTTTTCGTCGTCGGAAGGCTCGCCGCACGCCACCAGATCGTGGTACGTCTCGATGCTCAACAGGGCAAGGGGACTCGCGCGATCGTGTTGGTTCCGGCGGAACTGGCACCACGACGCGAAGAGTCCTGGGAGTCTTTCCGAGGGGAAGCGACAGAGCACCAGCACCAGCCGGCGCGGCCGATGATGTCCGGCCCGGCGATGGAACCGGAGTCAGCGGCAGTGTCAGGGACGGCAGCGGCGTCGTGGTTCGAGGCACCTGCTGGCGCTGTGCCGCCTCCCCCCGCACCAGCACGCCAGTCGCCTGAGTCGGCCCGGGGCTTCCTCGACGCCTTCCAGCGCGGTGTGCAGCGAGGCCTTCCCGACCGGCAGGAGAGTCGATGAGCACGCAGGTGGACCAGTTCGGCTGGCTGGTCACCAACTTCGCCGACAGAACACCCGGCATCGAGCACGCCGTGGTGATCTCGGCCGACGGCTTGGTGTTGATCTCGTCGTCCAAGCTTCCGCAGCACGTCGCGCCGCAGTTCGCGGCGATCGTGGCCGGCGTGGTGTCGCTCGCGGAGTCGGCGTCGCAGTGCTTCGCGGGCGAGTCGGTCGTCCGCACGGTCGTGCAGATGGACCGGGGCGTGATGCTGCTGTCGTCGATCAGCGACGGCTCGGTCCTCGCGGTGCTCGCGTCGAACTCGTGCGACGTCGCGCAGGTCGCGTACGAGATGACGGTGGTCGTGCGGCAGGTGGGCCAGCTGCTCACGCCGGAGCTGCGGGCCGAGCTGGCATGAGCGGACAGGACGAGGAGCAGGTCAACTTCGGTGACCTGGTCAGCGGGTTCAGCTTCGACAGCGCCCGGATCCGCAGACGCGGCAAGAAGAAGGCCCCGCGCATCGTGGAGGCCCCGCCGGAGCCGGACCCGTACGCGACGCTGCCGTTCGAGCCGGTGCCGCCGTTGCCGTCCATCGAGTCGTCGGCGTCCATCGTGCGCGCCTACGCGTGGACCGGTGGCCGCACCACGTCCGAGGTGCACCTGGAGATCGAGTCGCTGGTCTCGGTGAACGAGTTCTCGGCGACGGCGGTGCGTCCGGAGCACCAGGACGTGCTGGCTTTGTGCCAGTCGCCGCGGTCGGTGGCCGAGATCGCGGCTCTGCGGCACCTGCCGTTGGGTGTGACGAAGGTGCTGCTCGGTGACATGGCGTCGCACGGGCTGATCGACGTCCACCGCACCGCGTCGTCGTACGGCGAGGAGCGGCCGGACGGTGCGCTGCTGGAGCGGGTGCTCGCGGGGTTGCGCAGGCTCTGACCTGGGCAGCCGTGCTCTCAGCCGCCGGTCAGGACCAGGTGCTGGAGTTCTTGCAGCTGCCGGCACGGTTCGAGGCCCAGCTGGCCGACCGAGTAGCGGTAGGCGTCCTCGTACGTGGCCAGGGCTTCCTTGCGCCGCCCGGCCCGGTGCAGCGCCCACATCAGCAGGTGCCGGGTGTGCTCGCGCTCCGGGTGCTCGGCGATGAGGTCGCGCAGGTCCTGCAGGTCCGGGGACCTGCCGAGGATCATCCTGAGCTCGGCGCGGCGGGTCCTGGCCTCGTCGCGCGCCTCGGTGAGGGCGCGGACCTCGGGGAACCTCGGCCAGTCCGCCGTCACGCCGGTCAGCGGGGTGCCGCGCCACAGGTCCAGTGCCGTGTCGAGGGCGTGCAGCTCGCGGATCTGGTCGTCGGTGTCGCGTGCCGTCGCGATGTGCCGGTGGAACTCGGTGACGTCCGCGGTGTCGTCGCCGAGGTTGATCCGGTAGCCGCCGGGGCTGGTCTCGAGGGCGGCGCCGCAGCCGGTGGCCTTGAGGAGCCGGCGCAACCGCAGGACGTGCACCTGCAGCGTCGAGGTGGAGCCGGCCGCGGTGCCCCACAGGCGGCGGGTGAGGTCGTCGGTGCTGTGGACCGCCTGGCCGGCCAGCAGGAGGTGGGCCAGCAGGATGCGTTGCACCGGGCCGCCCAGGTGGTGGCCGCGGTCGCCGTCGCGCAGTTCGAACTGGCCGAGCAGACGGAACTCCATGGTCCTCAGCGTCGCGGGTATCGCTGAGCGGTGGCTGACGCGGCGCTGAATCGCTACGGTCGAGATCACATCTGGGGAGGTTGTCGTGGAGTTTCAGGACGTGGTGCGTCGCCGTCGCATGGTGCGCAAGTTCACCGACGAGCCGGTCAGCGAGGAGTCCATCCAGCGGATCATGCGCAACGCCGTGCGCGGGCCGTCGGCCGGGTTCTCGCAGGGGCAGGGCTTTCTGGTGCTGCAGGGCGAGTCGCTGAAGCGGCTCACCGAGATGTTCGAGTTCTGGGCCGGTGAGGACGCGAAGACCGCGCCCGTGGTCGTCATCCCGTTCTCGGCCAAGGACATCTACCTCGACCGGTACGCGCAGGACGACAAGGGCTGGACGGACCGCGACGAGAGCCACTGGCCGGTGCCGTACTGGGACATCGACACGGGCATGGCCTCGTTGCTGATCCTGCAGACCGCGGTGGACGAGGGCCTCGGCGCGGTGTTCTTCGGGACCGACAAGGACGAGTGGCCGAAGCTGCGCGAGGCGTTCGGCGTGCCGGACATCTACGTGCCGATCGGCATGATCGCGATCGGCCACCCCGCCGAGGAGGGCATCTCCGAGGGGGCGTCGCCACGCACGCGCAAGCGCAACAAGTTCGAGGAGATGGTCCACTGGGGACAGTGGAAGTGAGGTCGTTCGGCCTGCTCGGGCCGTTGGACGTGGTGCTCGACGGGCACCACGTCCACGTCCCGCCCGGCAAGCGGCGCGTCGTGCTCGCCGCGCTGCTGCTGCGTCCCGGCCAGGTGGTCGGGGTCGACGAACTCGTTGAGCTCGTGGGTGGTTCGCGGGGAGCGCTGCAGACCACGGTCGGGCGGTTGCGCGAGGACTTGGGCGTGCCGGACCTCGTGCAGACGCGGCCTGGTGGCTATCTGCTGGATGTCCTGCCCGACGAGGTCGACGTGCACCGGTTCGAAACCTTGGAGCCGCACCAAGCTCTGGCGTTGTGGCGTGGCCGGCCGTTCGCGGACATCGGCAGTGATGTGCTCGAACGCGATCACGTGCCGGCGTTGACCGAGAAGTACCTGACTGTGCTGGAAGCGCGGATCGAGGGCGATCTTCGTGCGGGCAGGCACTCGGAGCTCGTCCCCGAACTGCGTTCGCTCACCCGGCAGCACCCGACCCGGGAACGGTTGTGGGCGCAGCTGATCCTGGCGTTGCACCGCTGCGACCGGCAGACCGAGGCGTTGCAGGCGTACGACGACATCCGCGGCCGGCTGGCCGACGAGCTGGGCCTCGACCCCGGCAAGGACCTGCAGAAGGCTCACCAGCAGGTGCTCACGGCCGACAACCGGCCCAGGGCGCGCAACGACCTGCCCGGCGACATCCCGGACTTCGCGGGCCGCTCCCAAGATCTCGACGAGATCCTCGCCGCCGTCCCGTCCGGCTGTGTCGCGATCACCGCGATCGACGGCATGGCGGGCATCGGCAAGACCACGCTCGCCGTTCGTGCCGCGCACCGGCTGGCTTCTCGATTCCCCGACGCGCAGCTGTTCGTCGATCTGCACTCGTACACCGACGGCGTCGAACCGCGCACCCCGTCGGACGCGCTGCTGGCGTTGCTGACCGCACTCGGCGTGCCCGCGCACGACATCCCGGACGGCATCGACGCCCGCGCGGCCCGGTGGCGCGCGGAGATGGCCCACCGCAAGGCACTCGTGGTGCTCGACAACGCGGGCAGCGCCGCCCAGGTCCGCCCGCTGCTGCCCGGTACCGGCCTGGTTCTCGTCACCAGCAGGCGCCGGCTCCTCGACCTGGATGCCGCCCACACGGTCTCGCTCGACGTTCTGTCCGAAGAGGACTCGATCAATCTGCTCACGAGCATCGTCGGGCCGAAGGCGGACGTCGAGACCGCTCGCGAGATCGTCCGGCTCTGCGGCTACCTGCCGCTCGCGGTGCGGATCGTCGGTGCCCGCTGGCGCACCAGGCCCGCGTGGACGGCCCAGGACCTCGTCCGCAGGCTCACCGGACAGCGACTGATCGAGCTGAAGGCGGGGGAGCGCAGCGTTGCGGGCGCGTTCGCCCTGTCCTATCAGCAACTCAACGCCGAGCAGCAGCGGCTGTTCCGGCGGCTCGGCCTGCACACGGGTGAGGACTGGGACACCTACCTCGCCGCGGCGGTGATCGGCTCGACGCGGGCAGAGGCAGAGCGGCTGCTGGACGACCTGCTCGACGTGCATCTGGTGCAGCAGAAGGAGAACGGCCGCTACCGCCTCCACGACCTGCTGGCCGACCACGCGAAAGCGGCGGTCGAGCCGGAGGAGAGGAGCGAGGCGATCGTCCGCATCCTCGACCACTACCTGCACAACGCCGAGGTCTCCGCGCTGCTGATCGCACCCGGCCGCCCTCAGTTCGACTCCGCCGTCACCTACGAGCTGGTCGACCCGCCCGCGTTCCCCACCCCTGTCGAGGCGCTGGCGTGGCAGGAGGCTGAACGGCTGAACCTCAGGGCCGCCGTCTACCTGGCCGCGTACGAGGGGCACTACCAGCACGCGTGGCAGCTGCCGCACCAGTTCGCCCACTACCTGCTGTTGCGCGGTTCCGGCCGGGAACGGGTCGAGGTGCAGAGCGTCGCGCTCGCGGCGGCGCACGCGCTCGGCGATCTGAAGGCCCGCGCGGAAGCGTTGCGGGGCTTGGGTTCTGCCTACCTGGACGACGGCAACCCGCAGGCCGAGGATCGCCTGCTGGAGGCACTCGACCTGATGCGGCAGATCGGTGACGTGCGCGGTGAGGCGTCGACGATGGGTCTGCTCGGCATGATCGCGCGCCAACGAGGCGAGTTCGACAAGTCGATGGACTACTTCCAACGCGGTGTGGTGCTGATGCAGCGGGTGGATGCCCCGACGGGGGAGGCCAGCGCGTGGCACAACATCGGAATCAACCACGCCCAGCTCGGACAGTCAGAAGAAGCGCTGGTGCACATGCAGCGGGCGGCCGCGTTGTCGGCAGAACACGGCGATGTCCGCGCGACCGCGCTGACGTTGCACAACATCGCCCATGTGTACTTCGACATGGGGCTGGACGACGAGTGCATGGCCTGGGCCGACAGGTCGCTGGCCGCCTACCGGGAGTCCGGTGACGAGCGCGGTCAAGCGCTCGCCCTGGCGGACTACGCCTACTGGCGCTACGAGATGGGGGATCACGCGGCCGCGGGTGAGCTGGCGCGCACGGCGTCGAGGTTGTGCCGGTCCTACACCAATCTGCCGGACGACGACTCCGTGCTGGCGTCCATGGAGGACGTCCGCGACGTCATCGGGCAGGTCGGGCTGCTCGTCGCTCTGTCGCTCGACGCGCAGGTGGAGGGCCGGCTGCACGAGGCGCTCGATCATCTGGAGCGGTGCATGGTGCTCGTGAGGGCTCGCAGCTGGTGGAGCGAGGATCGCGTGTGCGGGCAGCTCTCGGCAGTGCACCTGGCGCTCGGCGACCAGGAGAGCGCCATCCGGTACGCGGAGGAGGCGGTCGAGGTCGCCGAGCGCGGAAAGCAGCCGCGCGCGGTCGCGTTCGCACGGCTGACCCTCGCTAGAGCGTCAGCCCCAGCGTCACGAGTGTGATCACGGCCGCCGCCAGTACGGCGAAGGCCACCCACTGCTGCACCCTGTCCTTGGTCGTGCGCATCCCCGGCTCCCCTCGGTGGTGTTGCCACCGAGGGTGCGAGAGAGCGTCCACACATCGTTCCCACCACGATCACACGGGCGACAAAGCGCTGGTCGGGACCACTCGCTGCGACTCGTACGGGTTGGCCCAGAGCAGCTTGAGGTAGGCCTCGCCGGTCAGGTCGGCGTACTCGACCCTGATCGGGTACTTCCGGCCTGCTTCGAGGTTCACGGCTGCCTTGTCGACGCGTGGGCCGTGCGGTTTCGACCCGTCGATGACGAGCTGGTCGCCGAGCCACACCTTCACCGTCTCGTCGGACACGGCCAGCAACGTGTGCGGGCCGGTGTAGCTCGCCTGCAGCGATCCGGTCCACCGCGCCGAGAAGTTGTCCAGTGGCACGCCGGGCGCTGCGGGAGTGGTTTCGCGCCAAGGGAAGTTCAGCGTCGGATCGGTCCGCCGGACGACGAGCCGGTCGCCGTCGAAGTACTCGCCGGTCAGGCCGGATCCGTTACCGCGCACCGGTTGTGGTGTGCGGATCGTCAGTTCGATCACGGACGCCGTGGAGCTGGTCGGCTGACCTGACGGCTGCACGTCGAACCCGTCACCGGAAGCCTGCCAGCGCACCCGTTGCCCACTGCCGAGAACCCGAGCCGCCAGCACGTCGAACGGCGCTTTCGTGCTCAGGTGCAGCGACGAGTTCCAGTCGTGGACCGAGAGGTAGAGCTTGTCGTCGCGCCGGGTCACCGCACCCCAGCCGGGATCGGAGACCAGCCCGGTCTGCGAGGTGCCGTAGACGGCCTTCCCGTTGGCGCGCAACCAGTCCCCGACGCCGCGCAGCGACTGCTGGGCGCCGGCCGGGATGCGGCCGAGGTCGTCCGGGCCGACGTTGAGCAGCATGTTGCCGCCGCGGCCGGTGATGTCCGTGAGGAACCTGGTCAGCTGCGAGGACGGTTTGAACGCCGTGTCGTAGCGGGTCCAGCCCCAGCGGTTGCTGGTCGTGATGCACGACTCCCAGGCGACGGCGTCCAGTGGCGCCTGGGGGATGTTCTGGTGGCGTTCCGGGGTTTCGTGGTCGCCGTCGACGAACCGGCTCTTGGCGACGCGGTCGTTGATGATCAACGCGGGGTCGAGCGAACGCAGGTACCGCTGCAGCTCGTCGCCGTCCTTCAGCGACCACCACGGCTGGCCCTGACCGTCGAACCACAGCGTGGCCGGGTGGTACGTGGTCACGAGCTCGCGCAGCTGTTCGCGCATGCGCTGCTTGTAGGCCGCCGCGTCACCGGTGACGCCGGGGTCGTGCCAGTCGTTGATCGAGTAGTAGAGCCCGAACCGCAGGCCGCGCCGTTCGGACGCGCGCTTCAGCTCGGCCAGGACGTCGCGCTGGAACCCCGAGTGGTCGTGCAGGTTCCACGTCGTCGTCCGGGTCGGCCACATCGCGAAGCCGTCGTGGTGCTTGGACGTGATGACCACGTACTTCTGGCCCGCGTCCTGAGCGAGCCGCGCGATCTCGTCGGCGTTGAACCCGGTCGGGTTGAACTTGCGCGCGGCCGCCTCGTACTCGGGCCACGGGATGTCGCAGCGCAGCTTGATCCACTCGGCGTCGGTGCACAGCGTGCCGTCCGGGCGCCGGTACTCGCCGCCCCACCACGAGTACGGTCCGAAGTGGACGAACATGCCGAACTTCGCGTCCCGCCACCACTGCGTGCGGGACGAGGTGAGCGGGTCGTCGAACGCGGGGGCAGGGGCAGCCGAGGCGGGCGGTACGAGCCCGAGCACCAGCAGAACGGCCAGCAGCACGCGCACGAGTCCTCCAAACGGGAAGGTTCGCGGCGGCTTGGCCCAACGTAGCTCGGATTCATGTTGCGAAAGGAGGGATCATCCGTGCCTCCTTTCCCAGGGGTGGCGAAATTCCGGTGGTCGGCGGGATCGCGCGGAACGCGGGCCTGTGCAGCGGCACGCGCCCGTGGCGCCGACTGATCCGAACGGCAGAGCGTGGATGCGTCGGAACAGACCAAACGCGCCGTCGCGCAGGAAGCGCGGGCCGCGCGGAAACGCCGAGCACGATGTGCTTCACGGGCCCGAGGGTCGCCGCGCCGGATCCCGTCTCGCTACCGTCTCACTCCCTGTCCCCAAGTGCGGAAATTGCCCTTACGGTGACGCCGTGGACTTCGGAATTCTGGGGCCGATCCAGGCTCGCGACGGGGGCGTCCGGCTCGAGCTCGGCGGCGTCCGCGGCCAGAAGGTGCTCGCCGCGTTGTTGCTCGCGCCCGGCCGGGTGGTGGCGCTGTCGCACCTGGTCGACGTGGTGTGGGACGGCGAGCCGCCCTCGACCGGCAAGCACCAGATCCAGAAGTCGGTCGGTGATCTCCGTGCGGCTCTGGGCGTGCCGGGGATGATCGTCACGGACGGGCCCGGCTACCGGATCGTGCTCGGGGCGGCGGCGCTGGACGTGGTCACGTTCGAGCGGCACGTGGCGACCGCGCAGACCGTGGAACCCGCTGAGGCGGTTCGGTTGCTGCGCACGGCTCTCTCGCTGTGGCGCGGCCCTGCGTTGGCGGGCTTGAACAGCCAGGCGTTGCGGGTGGAGGCCGAACGGCTGGACGAACGCCGGATCGCCGTGGCCCAGCAGTGTTTCGCGTTGCAGCTGGAACTCGGGCAGCACGAGCAGGTGATCACCGAGCTGTCCGCGCTGGTGGCCGCGAACCCGTTCCGCGAGCAGCTGGTCGAACAGCTGATGATCGCGCTGTACCGGTCGAACCGGCAGGCCGATGCGCTGGAGCTCTACGACCGGACCCGCCGGTTGCTCGCCGATGAACTGGGCGTTGATCCCGGCCGCAGCCTGCGCACCGCGCATCAGGCGATCCTCAACCAGGACACCGAGTCCGGACCGGTGTCTCCGAAAGCCCCCGCGCAGCTCCCCGCGGATCTCGCCAGGTTCACCGGTCGTAGGTCCTATTTGGACGAACTGGACGCGAGCCTGTCGGCGTCCACCGTGGTGATCACGTCGATCGCCGGAACCGCCGGCGTGGGCAAGACGGCGCTGGCCGTGCACTGGGCGCATCGGGTGCGCGACCGGTTCCCGGACGGCCAGCTGTACCTGAACCTGCGCGGCTACGACGATGCTCCCGCCACGACACCGGTGGAGGCGCTGACACAGTTCCTGCGCGGGCTCGGGGTCGAGCCGGACCAGATTCCGCGCGACGTCGACGAGCAGGCGAGCACGTACCGGTCGATCCTGTCGAACCGGAGGGTGCTGATCCTGCTGGACAACGCGGCCTGCGAGGACCAGGTGCGGCCGTTGCTGCCCGGCACGCCCGGCTGCGCGGTGATCGTCACGAGCCGCAACGACATGCGCGGGCTGACGGCGTTGGACGACGCCCGGCGGGTCGAGCTGGACCTGCTCACTCCGGACGAAGCCCACACGTTGATCAACCGCGTGCTGGGCTCTGCGCGTGCGGAGGCCGAACCCGAGGCGGTCGCGGATCTCGCGGCGCTGTGCGGATACCTGCCGCTGGCGATCCGGATCGCGGCGGCCAACCTGGCTTGTCGCCCGCACGACCGGATCGCCGATGCCGTCGCGGATCTCGCTCAGGGGAACCGGTTGGCGCAGCTGGCGATCAGCGGAGACCGGCGGGCGGCGGTGACGGCGGCGTTCGAGCTTTCGCTGACAACGTTGCCGGACGAGGCGGTCCGGCTGTTCCGGCGGTTGGGACTGTTGCCGCGCACGGACTTCACCGCGCACACGGCGTCCGTGTTGATGGGCGTGGACGACGTGCGGCCGCTGGTGTCGATGCTGGAGGGCGCGAGCCTGATCGAGCCGCACACCCGCGGGCGGTTCCGGATGCACGACCTGTTGCACCTCTACGCGCGGGAGCTGGTGGACTCCGACGAGGACGCGGAGAAGGCCGGGCTGCGGTTGCTCGACCACTACCTGCACACGACGGACGCGGCGCTGGACGTGCTGGCACCGGAGATGTACCGGCTCGGCCGGGACGGCACCTCGGCTCTGTCGTTCGACAGCAAGGAAGCCGCGCTGTCCTGGTTGGACGGTGAGTGGGAGTCGGTGGCGACCTGTGCTCTGCGCGCCGAGCCGCCGCACTACCGCTGGGAGCTGGCGGACTCGTTGCGCCGCATGTGGTACCTGCGTCAGCAGTTCGACCGCTGGCACGAGACGTCGTCGGCCGGGCTTCTTGCCGCTGAGCAGGAGAACGACCTGCGCGGTCAGGCCTCGATGCACCTCTCGCTGGGGACGCTGCACTGCGAGCTCGACGGACGGCAGGGAGTCGGGCACCTGGAGACGGCTCTGGCTCTGTACGGGGAGTCCGGTGATCGGGCCGGGCAGTTCCACTGCCTCAACAACCTCTCCGTGATCCACCTGACGCTCGGCCGCACGCAGGACGCGATCGGACTGCTGCGCGAGGCGTTGCCGCTGGTGGACGACAACCTCCGGCTCTCAGCCGTGGTGAACCTGAACCTGGGTGTGGCGACCGCGCAGACCGGACGGCTCCGCGAGTCGCTGAAGCACTACGAGCGGGCGCGGGAGTTGCTGCAGGACGCCGGTGGCAGCGTGTCGGACACGTTGGTGGAGTTCGCATTGGCGGAGCTGCACGCGCTGCTCGGCGATCCGGCGCGGGCTCGCGAGTACGCCGACCGCGGTGGCCGGCTGGCCGAGGAGTCCGGCTCGCACGCGTGGCGGTACGTGCTGCAGTCGGTCGAGGCGAAGATCGACCGCGGCACCGGGCGGACCGAGCGCGCTCTGCACAGGGCCCTGGCCCTGGTCGAGGAGGCCGACGAGGGCGAGGCGGAGCTGTACGTGCTGCTCGGCCTGGTGATCGTGGGAAGCGCTTACCACCGGCTGGGGCAGCTGGAACCCGCCGTGGAGGCGTTGCGGCGCGGGCTGCGGCTGGCCGGGTCGCTCGGGCGGGTGGACAACGAGACCGAGTACCTGATCGATCTGGCCAGGGTGCTGCACACGGCAGGCGACTCCGCGTCCGCGGTGGAGCTGGCCACGCGTGCTCTGGCGCAGGCAACGGATTTCGGGTTCCGGATGCAACGCGGACGGGCGTTGGCGACGTTGAGCTCGTTGAGTCTGGAGGCGGGCGACTGGGCGCGAGCGCACGCACACGCCGTCGAGGCCGTGGAGGTGCAGCGGGCGACCGGTTTCGTGCTCGGAGAAGCGGAGTCGTTGCTGGTGCTGGCGCATGCGGCAGACCGGCTCGACGACCCGGCCGCGGCCTCGTACCTGCATGAAATGCGAGCGATCGTCGCGCGCGCAACCGGTGTCCACGGCGGTGAACCCGCGGGTGTTCTGTGTGAGACTGACCTCGACTGACGGGTATCCGGCAGAAGGGGGCAGGTGTGCGGACCGACCTGTTCCCACGCCCGCAACAGCTCCCGGCGGCCGTCGCGGACTTCGTCGGACGTGAGGAGCCGCTCCAGTCCGTCGTCGACCTGATCACCCCGTTTCCGCAGGTGGTGCTGCTGACGGGACCGGTGGGGGCGGGCAAGACGACGCTCGCCGTGCACGCGGCGCACCGGGTGGCGAACGGGCACTTCCCCGACGGTCAGCTGTTCGTGCGGCTGCGCGGTTCGACTCCGCACGAAGTGCTGGGCCGGTTTCTCGCTTCGTTCGGACTGTCCGTTCCGGGGGATTTCGCGGCACGGTTGAGCGCGTATCGAGACGCTGTCGCGCGGCAGTCACTTCTGCTTGTGCTGGACGACGCGACGAGCGTGCAGCAGGTGACGCCGCTGCTGCCGCACGCGCCGGGATGCGCGGTGCTGGTGACTTCGCGGCACCGCTTGCGGCTGCCGCACGTGGTCTCCGTCGGTCCGTTGGAGCCTGCGCAAGCGCTGGCGTTGCTGGGCAAGCAGATCGGCGCTGACCGCGTGTCCGCTGAGGCTTCGTCCGCGGATGCTCTGGTTGCGGCGGTGGACTGCTCGCCCTTGGCGTTGCGGATCGCCGGGGCCCAGCTCGCCGCTCGTCCGCACTGGCCGCTCTCGCTCCTCGTCGATCGGCTGTCCTTGGCTTCCCTGACGCACGGCGGGTTGTCCGTTCGGGCCGGGTTGGAGGAGACGGCCGGAGACCTGAGCCTGCACGCCCGGCGGCTGCTGGGCTTGCTCGCCGGGCTGGGGTTCGGCCGGCTGCCTTCCTGGGCGCCGGTGGCCGCGTTCGGCGACGTGCGTGGACAGTCCGCCGTGGACGAACTGGTGTCGGCGCATCTCGTCTCGGTGTCCGGCGAGGACTACGTGGTGCCGCCGCTGGTCCGGGAGTTCGCTGCGCAGACATCCGTTGATGCGTTGCGGCGGGTGCTGGGCGGGTGGCTCCACCTGCTGGATCACGCGCGGTCCGCGTTGTACGGCGGTGAGTTCTCGGTCGTGCGCGGGTCGTCGGTGCGCGAGGTGGTGCGACTGGATTCGTTGCTGCGATCGGATCCGCTGGCGTGGCTGGAGGCTTCTGCCGCGTCGTTGGTCGAGGCGGTGTCACTGGCGGCTGAGGCCGGGTTGGACGAGCTGAGCTGGGAGCTCGCGCATCGGCTGGTGGTGTTGTTCGAGACGCGCATCGACTACGACGGCTGGCAGCACACGCACGACGTCGCGCTTGCGGCGTGTTCGGGCAACGTGCGCGGCACGGCCGTGTTGTGGTGCTCGCTCGCGTCGTTGCACATCAGCCAGAGCCGGTACGACTTGGCTCTGGAGATGACGATGCTCGCCAAGGACGCCTTCGAGAACCTCGGTGATCTCGCCGGCCTCGGCCTGGTCTACCGGAACCTGGGGATCGTGTCGCGGTCTTCCGGTGACCTGGTGGCGGCTCGGCGGTGGTATCAGCGAGCGCTTGCCGTGTACGAGCGGCACGGAGACCCCGTGGGGCAGGCGTCGGTGCTGCAGAACCTGGCGCAGATCGACCTGTACGACTCGGATCCCGCGGGCGCGTTGGAACGCCTGACCGCTGCTCTGGACGTGTGCGAGCGCGGTCCGGTGCGGGTGGTGGCGCAGATCAACTACCGGATGGGCAAACTGCTCTCGGCAGCCGGCCGGTACGACGAGGCACACGACATCCTGTCCGTCGCCTTGGACCTGGCGCGTTCGGCGCGGGACCGTCGTGGTGAGAGCTTCGTGCTGTACGTGTTGGGGTGCAACGAGTTCTCGCGTTCCCGGTTCGGTGCCGCGCGTTCGTCGCTGGTCGAGGCGGTGGCCATCTGCGAGGCCAACTTCGACGTCGTCGGTGCCGCGCGGGCCCGGCTGGAGCTCTCGCGCGTGCACCGAGCGTGTGGCGAAACGCGACTCGCGGGCGAGCTGGAAGCAGCTGCCCGTGCGGTTTACTCGGAATTCGGGTTGAAACCGGCGATGGGTGATTTGATCTTCCAGCCGTAGGGTCTTTGTGAGCTATTGCTCCAACCGAGTGCTTGGCTGAGTCGTAAGATTCCGTTAGGGTCGCATTCGCGGACAATTGGCAGGGCGGATGGCGTTACCGAAAATCGCCCAAAAATTGATCAAAAATTAGCCACTTGTTCGATTGCAACCAAAACGCTGCTCCGTCCGGGTGGTGCCTTCCACGGCAGGACCAGCCGTCGCTCACCCTGCGGGACGGTGGTGACCAGGGTGTGTGCGGGTAGTGGTGTGGCGTCGGCCAAAAGGGGCTTGCGAGTCGTGAGAATCGGACCAGTCTTGTCTAATGGCATCGCCGGGATCCGTCCGGCGGACAGTGGCCTCGACGCGGGGGTGGAACGCACCATGGGTGGTGTCCCGACGTTTCCCCACGGCAGACCACTGACGTGGGCGGACCTGGAGGCGATGCCTGATGACGGGCACCGTTTCGAACTCGTCGACGGGGTGTTGGTCATGAGCCCCTCACCCCGCCCCGTGCACCAGCGCGTCGTCGCCCGGCTGCTGGTGGCGCTGACGGCTGTCTGCCCGCCGGAGCTGGAGGTCCTTCCCGCTCCGGTCGACGTGGTGCTCGCCGACGACACGGTCTTCATCCCCGACCTGGTGGTGGGCCGGCGCGAGCAGTTCACGAAGCAGGCGCTCATGGGACCGCCCGTGCTGGCGGTCGAGGTCCTGTCGCCGCGCACGCGACACGTGGATCTGGAGCTCAAGCGGGCGAAGTTCCAGGAAGTCGGCTGCGAGAACTACTGGATGATCGACTACGACAGTCCGTGGCTGCGTTGCCTGCACCTCGAAAACGGGTTTTACGTGGAACAGGCGCGGTCCGACGGTGAAGAGATCATCGAGCTGCAGTTCCCCTTCGCGGTGAAACTCAGCGCCCAGTCACTGGTGCGCTGAGTGCTTGCCGATCAAGACGGAATGGGCTGAACGGGCGACGCCGCCCTACGAACGTGTAGATCAAGGTTTCACCATCTGGCGCGCCTGATCGCCGGGCTGGTTGCGTGCACCGCGTCACGTCCAACGCGCGGAGGTCCCACGCCCATGCAGCCGTTCCAGCTGCCGGAGTTCTACACGCCCTACCCGGCCCGGCTGAATCCGAACCTCGAGCGCGCCCGCGTCCACACGCGCGCCTGGGCCCACGAGATGGACATGATCGACGTCCCCCAGCACGGCACCGTGATCTGGACCGGCGACGACCTCGAGTCGCACGACTACGCGTTGCTCTGCGCGTACACGCATCCCGACTGCGATGGCGAGACGCTCGACCTCATCACCGACTGGTACGTGTGGGTCTTCTACTTCGACGACCACTTCGTCGAGCTCTACAAGCGCAACCCGGACGTCAAGGGCGCCCAGGCCTACCTCGACCGGCTGCCGTTGTTCATGCCGGTCAACGGCGTCATCACGGAGAAGCCCACGAACCCGGTCGAGAAGGGCCTCGCGGACCTGTGGCGCCGGACCGTGCCGTCGCACTCGCTGGACTGGCGCGAGCGGTTCGCGGACAACACCAAGCACCTGCTCGACGAGTCGATGTGGGAGCTGCACAACATCAGCGCCAAGCGGCTCAGCAACCCCGTCGAGTACATCGAGATGCGCCGCAAGGTCGGCGGCGCGCCGTGGAGCGCGAACCTCGTCGAGCACGCGGTCGGCCTGGAGGTGCCCGCCCGGATCGCACTGTCCCGCCCGATCGGAGTCCTCCGGGACACGTTCTCCGACGCCGTGCACCTGCGCAACGACCTGTTCTCCTACGAGCGCGAGGTGCTCGACGAGGGCGAGCTGTCCAACGGCGTGCTGGTGTTCGAGAAGTTCCTCGACCTGCCCACCCAGGAGGCCGCCGAGGCTGTCAACGACCTGCTGACGTCCCGCCTGCACCAGTTCGAGCACACGGCCCTCACGGAGGTCCCGATGCTGCTCGACGAGCACGCCGTCGACCCCGTCGGGCGTGCGGCCGTCCTGGGCTACACCAAGGGCCTGCAGGACTGGCAGGCGGGCGGGCACGAGTGGCACCTGCGGTCGTCGCGGTACATGAACAAAGCCGCTCCCAAGCCCGAGCTCGGCATGTCGGCCCTGCTGAGCTCGTACGCCAGGACCATGCCGCAGCGGCTGCGGCAGTTCTCCAGCACGCCGAAGATCGTCGAGCCGTACGCCCGGCCGGCGCTGGAGGTGCCGTTCACGCTGACCCTGTCGCCGCACCTCGACCAGGTCCGCGAGGAGATCGTCGGGTGGGCCCGGGAGATGGGCATCCTCAGCGAGGGCCTGTGGGACGAGCACAAGCTGCGCACCTTCGACCTGCCGCTGTGCTCGGCCGGGCTCGACCCGGACGCGACGCCGTCGGAGCTGTTCAACTCGGGTGCGTGGCTCGCGTGGGGCACCTACGCGGACGACATGTACCCCTGGGTGTTCGGTCGGCTGCGCGACCTGGCCGGGCTCAAGGCGCAGACCATGCGGCTCAAGCAGTGCATGCCGCTCGACCTCGTGCCGGTGATCGTGCCGGCGAACGCGACGGAACGCGGGCTTGCCGACCTGTGGCCGCGGACCGCGGGGCCCATGTCCGCCGAGTACCGGAAAACGTTCCGGGAGACCGTCGACGTGATGCTCGACGCGTGGGTCTGGGAGGTGATCAACATGATGGAGAACCGCATTCCGGACCCGGTCGACTACCTGGAAATGCGGCGCACCACGTTCGGGTCCGAGCTCACGATGTCGCTGTCCCGGTTCTCGCATTCGGGAACGGTGCCAGCGGAGATCTGGGGCACCCGCGTCATCCAGACCATGGAGCGGTCGGCCATGGACTACTGCTGCATGATGAACGACGTCTTCTCGTACCTGAAGGAAATCCAGTACGAGGGCGAGGTGCACAACATGGTCCGGGTGGTCGAGAACTTCCTCGGCGTCCCGCAGGCCCGTGCCTTCGAGATCACCTACAAGCTGATGGACGCCCGTCTCGGCCAGTTCGTCCGCTCGGTGGACGTCGACCTGCCGAAGCTCTTCGAGGACCTCTCACTCGACGGCGCCACGCGAGCCGCGCTGACCCGGTACGCCGGCGAGCTGAAGGACTGGATCGCCGGAATCCTCAACTGGCACAACGAAACCTCGCGGTACTGGGAACACGAGGTGAGGACCCCGCCGAACGCGGGTGCGTTCAGCCGGGGTCCGTCAGGTCTCGGCACGTCGGCCTACCGGCTCACCTCCCGAACTTCGAGCTGAGCCACGCGGGTCGCCTCGCGGTGGACGGCCGCGGACGAGTGGGACCCGGCGGTGATCGTCGGTGAGTCGCTGTCAAGGCCTGACAGCGGCTGACGGCCGACGGTCAGTGGACGGTCAGCGGTGGTCGGCACCTTGTGAGCAACACCGACTCACAGGGGGCAACACCATGAAGAACGTCCTGATCTCCGGCGCCAGCATCGGCGGACCCGCGCTCGCCTACTGGCTGCGCCGCTACGGCTTCGAGGTCACCGTCGTCGAGCGCTACCGGGGCATGCGCCCCGGCGGCCAGGCCATCGACGTGCGCGGCCCGGCGCTGCAGGTCATGGAGCGGATGGGTCTCGGCGAGCAGCTGCGCTCGTGCAACACGAACATGCGCGGCATGAGCGTCGTCGACGAGGACGGCAACGAGGTCTACCGCTCGACCGAGCACACGCTGAGCGGCGGCGACCTCTCCAGCCCCGACGTCGAGCTGCTGCGCGACGACCTCGCCCGGATGATCTTCGACGCGGTGGAGGGCGTGGAGTACCTGTTCGACGACACCATCACCTCGATCGACGGCAACCGCGTCACCTTCGAGAAGGCGGCGCCGCGCGACTTCGACGTGATCGTGGGTGCGGACGGCCTGCACTCCAACGTCCGCAGGCTGGTCTTCGGGCCGGAACAGGACTTCCTCAGCCACCTCGGCATGAACCTCGCCGTGTTCACCGCCCCGAACTGGCTGGAACTGGACCACTGGCAGACGTTCCAGCAGGGCGAGATCGTCGGCGGCGGCATCATGAGCGCCCGTGCCAACGCGGAATGCCGTGTCTACATGGGCTTCAACGGCCAGGTCGACTTCGACCACCGCGACGTCGAGGCGCAGAAGCGGCTGATCGCCGAGAAGTTCGCCGACGCCAAGTGGGCGTGGCAGACCGCGCTGAAGCACATGTGGGAGGCGCCGGACTTCCACTTCGACGCGATGGCCCAGATCCGGATGGAGACCTGGTCCAAGGGCAACGTGGTGCTGCTCGGCGACGCCGGCTACTGCGGTTCGCCGATGTCCGGGCAGGGCACCAGCATGGCGCTGGTCGGTGCGTACGTCCTCGCCGGAGAGCTCCGCGACAACCCGGAGATCGCCTTCCAGCGCTACGAGGAGATCCTGCGCCCGTACGTGACGGCGAACCAGGACATGGCGCTGAAGAACCTGGAGCGGGGCGGGGCACCCGGTGACGACTTCGCCGACGTGGTCAACAGCCTGACGCTGCCCACCTACTCGTAGAGCGCCTCGATCGCGGCGGTGATGTCGTCCTGCGGCAGCACACCGCCGGTGAACCGGGTGACCGCGGTGATCCCCTTGGCGTAGGAGTGCCGATAATCGGCGAAGTCGAGTCCGTCGAGCGCGGCGACGACCTCCGGGTCGTCGCCGAACTCGGCGTCTTCCCAGGGTTCTTCTGACGAGATCAGTTCGCCGCCGCGGGCGAACGACAGCCTCGTGACGGCGTTGACGTTCCAGAAGAAGCTGGCCGCTTTTCCGTTGCGGGACAAGTGCGCGAGCACGTTCTCGTCGGTGCCGACGTAGTTGTTGTCCTCCACCACGACGACACCACCGTCGATCTCGATGGCGATGGAGTCCTCCTCGAAGTCGTCCACCACGTCGTCGACGTCGAGACCGATGGCGATCGTGACGGTCGCCGCCTCGCCGAGAGCGTTGGCCAGCCACCGCAGCCCGGCTTCGGGTGCCGGCGGGCGCAGCGGTTCGGGTTCGCCGCGCAGCCGGTGGCCGAGCCGGTCGGTCTTCTTGTACACCAACGGCTCCGTGAGCGGCGCCGGCCAGATCAGCAGTTCGTAGGCTTCCTCGTCGTCTCCGTCCCGGCCGCGAGCGGACACCCGGACGCGGAAATCGCCGGGCCACGGCGGCATTCCGGCGTAACCGAGCTGGGCGTCGCCGTCGACGGCGGTGAAGCTGATCTCGGCGACCTCGTCCCAATGCGTGGTCTCCGGTTCACCGGGCGGTTCGAGCACGACCTTCGCTTCAACCGGGACGCGCCCCTCCTCGACACCGGTGCGCACGGCGAATCCCGTGTCAACGGCGGCGACCAGGCCCGTTGCCGTGAAGTCCGGTCGCGAGCCGCTCGGTTCCTCGACCAGCTGGAACCGGTGGTCGTCCACCGGGACGCTCGGGCTCCAGGACATGCCCTTGTACTCGTCACGCCGCTTTTGCAGCAACGCCTGCGCGTACGCCGGCGGCTTCGGGATCTTCGGGATGAGCAGGGCGGTCACGCCGATCGCGATGCCGATGATCGCCACCGGGCTGGGCGAGGTGCGGATCTTGTTGAGGACAGCGGCCGTCGTCGCCACGGCCAACGCGAGGTGTGCCGCGCCGTGCCTGGCGATGACCGTGTTCTCGTCGCCCGTCACATCGCTGAGGTCGAGCAGGGCGGCATTGGCCCGCACCTGCTCGGTGATCAGCTCGATCGCGCCGGGCCTCGTCATCGCGATCAGGCTCACCGGTTCCTTGAGCGGGCTCTGGCCACCGAACGTCACGTACGAGAACGTGGTGCCGTCGGGGAGCGGCACCAGGCCGGCGACGACGTCGTCGGCCACTTGGAGCGTCAGCTTCGAGACGCCGAGTTCGAGCGCGCCGAGAAGCCGTTCCGCGGCCGACCGGCTGAAGTCGTCGAGGGCCCGTTGCGCCGGCGTGCCGTACTCGGGGCCGCTCCAGTGGCGCGGTTCGTACCTGCCGAGCTCCGCCGCCGGATCAGCCGGGATGAGTGCCTCGATCTGCCGCGCCGTTGCCAGGACCAGTTCTTCGAAATCCCCCATGCGCGCGATTGTGCCGGGTGATGGCCCAGCTCACAGCCATTTGACTCAACAAGATCCCTCCCGCACGATCCTGGGTTGACAACAGCATCCGCACGCCGCGGGGGAAGCCGGTGCAACTCCGGCACTGACCCGCAACGGTGAAAGTCCGACTGCCCGTGGCGCGCGGTAGCTCCACCAACCCGTCGAGGACAGCGGGGCAGGGAGGCATTTTGTGATGCGGAAATCCGCGCTGGTCGCGTTCATCGCGGCCGCGCTCGTGGCGACGGCACCTCAGGTGCAGGCCGCAGAGGCAGCGCCATCCGCGGGAACGTGGCTGGTCAGCCAGTTCACCCAGGGCGACCGGCTGATCAGCTTTCCGGGCGGCCCCGGTGATCCCGGACTCACCGCCGACGGCGTCTACGGTCTCGCGGCGGCGGGCGTGGGCCAGTCGACGTCGGCCAAGGCGATGGCCTGGCTGGCGGCGAACCTGCCGGACTTCATCGGCACGGGTGAGGAGTCGTTCACCGGCCCGATCGCCAAGATCGCGCTGGCCGCCCAGACGCAGGGGCTCGACCCGCGGCAGTTCGGTGGCGTCGACCTGATCAAGCGGCTCACCGAGTTGCAGGACGCTGATGGCCGGTTCCGCGACAAGGGGGATCCCGAGTGGGACGGGAGCAACGCGTTCACCCAGTCGCTGGCGATCATCGTGCTTCGTCGCGCCGCACTGCCGGTCGACAAGCCCGTGGCCTTCCAGGTTTCCGCGCAGTGTCCGGACGGCGGCTTCCCGATCGTGTTCGGCGAGGAGACCTGCAAGTCCGATGTGGACGCCACGACGATGGTGCTGCAGGCGCTGAAGAACCCGGTCGCCCTCTCCTGGCTCGCGCGGCAGCAACAGCCTGACGGGGGCTTCCCGGCGGCGGTCGGGCCGTCCAACGCCAACACCACCGGTCTCGCGGTCGGCGCACTGCTCGCCGGCGGTCAGGTCGAGTCGGCGGACAAGGCCGTGGCGTACTTGAAGACGCTGCAGGTCGGCTGCTCCGGGCCGGAGGCTCAGCGCGGCGCGATTGCTTACGACAGCACAGGTTTCGAGGCTGGCAAGGCTGTTCGTGCCACCGCACAGGCGATGCTCGGTCTCGCCCGGATGAGCCTCGTTGACGTGTCCGCGGCTTCGGCCTCGGCGGGTGTGCCCGCGATCGAGTGCACGACCACACCCGCACCAGCCACTTCTGTTCCCGCGCCTGCCGGCCCCGCCGAGGCGCCGGTCGATCCGCCGTTGGCCGCCACCGGCCCGGACCAGGCAGTGCCGTTGACGTTGTTCGGTTCGTTCGCGGTCGTCGTTGGCGCCGTGCTGCTGCTGGTTTCCCGTCGTCGGAAGGTTGGTGCGTGATGCGCCGCGTTGTCGCTGTTCTCGCTCTGCTGGCAAGCTCTTTCGTCGTCACGTCCCCGGCCTCAGCCGCCTCGTGCGACGGGGTGAAGGTCGTGGTCGACTTCACCGCGCTGGGCGGTGGCGTCGAGACGGGCTGCGCTCCAGGCGACCCTGCCTCGGGCCTTGCCGCGTTGACGGAGGCCGGCTTCCCGTACACGCTCGTGCCGCGCCAGTCGGCCCCGATGGTGTGCACGATCAAACAGCTGCCGAACCCGTGCAGGAAGCCCACCAGCGTGTACTGGTCGTACTGGCACGCCACGCCCGGCGGTACGTGGACCTACAGCAACTCGGGCGCGGGCAGCTACGACCCGGCACCCGGCACGGTCGAGGGCTGGTCGTACGGCACGGGTGTCGCGCCGGGTGCTGCTCCGTGAGAAGGCTCTTCTTCGCGCTGGCACTGGTTGTCGGGTTCTTGCCGGTGCCGGCGCAGGCCACAGGATGTGACGGCGTGACAGTGGTCGTCGACTTCCGCGGCCTCGGGGGAGGTGTGCGGCAGGGCTGTGCACCTGGTAGCCCGGCTTCCGGGGTGGCGGCGTTGAGCGCGGCCGGGTTCGGCTACACGTTCGCGTCCCGGCAGCCCGGTTTTGTCTGCCGCATCAACGAAAAGCCCGGTGCGGACGCCGACAGGTGCGTCAACACCTCGCCCGCTTCGGCGTACTGGTCGTACTGGCACGCGTCGGCCGGCGGGTCGTGGGAGTACAGCAACTCCGGCGCGGCTTCGTACGCGCCTGCTCGGGGAACCGTTGACGGATGGGCGTTCGGGGCGGGGGAACAGCCCGGGATGGCACCGCCCGCGGCTCCGGCGCCTCAACAGCCCGCGCCTCAGCCTCAGGTTCCGGCACCCGTGCACCCGCCGGCCGCACAGCCACAACCGGCCACGACGACAAGCTCAGCTCCTGTGCCGAGTTCTTCTTCGGTGGCACCGAGTTCGGAGTCGTCCTCGGCATCGGTGACGACCACGACGAGCGGCTCCGCGACGAGCGAGATCAAGGAAGGGTCGCCGCCGACGTTGGTGGAGAAAGCGAGCTCCGGCTGGCTGTGGACCGCGATCGGTCTGCTGGTGATCGCTGGGCTGGTGGTGGCCGGGCTGCTGGTGGCCCGGCGTCGACGGGGTGCGGAAGAAGACGAGTGAGGGCCTACCGGTGGCGTGGTGACAGCGGCGTGAGGCTTCATTCCGGTGCTTGGTGGCTTTGGGCGCTCGGCCTGGCCACCGCTGCCAGCCGCACCACGAACCCGTTGCTGCTGGGCCTGATCCTGGCCGTCGCGGGTCTCGTGGTCGTGACCTGCCGGGCGAACACGCCGTGGGCCGGGACTTACGGCGTGTTCCTCAAGTTCGGCCTGCTGGTGATCGGTCTGCGGGTGCTCCTGCACATCTTCTTGGGCGGCGTCGCGGGCCCGACCACCCTCTTCATCCTGCCGCAGGTCCCGCTCCCGGACTGGGCGCAGGGCATTCGCATCGGCGGACCGGTGACGGCGGAGGGCCTGGTTTTCGCGCTGTACCAGGGTTTGCTGCTCGCCACGATCCTCAGCTGTGTCGGCGCCGCGAACGCCCTCGCGAACCCGAAGCGCCTGCTGCGCTCGCTCCCCGCCGCCCTGTACGAGGTGAGCGTCGCGGTGGTGGTCGCGCTGACCGTCGCGCCCCAGCTGGTTTCGTCCGCGCGGTCGGTTCGCCAGGCCCGGCAACTCCGCGGAGACACGGCGCGGGGAGTCCGGGCGATTCGCACGATGCTGGTGCCGGTGCTGGAGGACGCCCTCGAACGCTCGCTGGTTCTGGCTGCCTCCATGGATTCTCGCGGGTATGGACGGACGGCCGGCATCTCGCGCCGGGACCGGGTGCTCACCGGGACGTTGGTGCTGGCCGGGCTCTTCGGGTTCTGCATCGGGATGTACGGGTTGCTGTCCGACGCCTACTCCGGCTGGTTGTTGCTGGTGATCGGTGGTGTGCTGGCGATCGCGGGGCTGCGGGTGGGGGCGCGGCGGGTGCCTCGGACGCGCTATCGGCCGGATCGGTGGTCGGCCAGGGCGGTCGGGGTGGCGTTGAGCGGGGTGCTCGGGGCGGTGGTGCTGGTGTTCTCGGGGGATCCTGCCTTGTCGCCGTCGACCGTGCCGCTGCAAGCGCCGGAACTGCCGCTCTGGCCCGCGCTGGCGGTTCTCGCGGCACTCCTGCCGGTTTCGATCGTGAGGGAAGCATGATCAGGTTTGACGACGTCACGATCACCTATGCCGAGCAGCCGGTGCTGGCGAACATCTCCGTGGAGATCCCCGAGGGCGAGCTGTGCCTGGTCGTCGGACACACCGGCGCGGGCAAGTCGACTTTCCTGCGCGCCGTCAACGGGCTGGTCCCGCACTTCAGCGGTGGCACGCTCACCGGACGCGTGCTGGTGGACGGCCGGGACACCTCGCGGTTCCCGCCGCGTGAGCTGGCCGATGTCGTGGGGTTCGTGGGGCAGGACCCGGTGGCGGGCTTCGTCGCGGACACGGTCGAGGACGAGCTCGCCTACTCGATGGAGTCACTGGGGCTGCCGGGCGACGTCATGCGCAAACGGGTTGAGGAGACCCTTGACCTGCTGGGGCTCGCCCAACTCCGCGATCGTCCACTTGCGACGTTGAGCGGCGGGCAGCAGCAGCGCGTTGCGATCGGCGCTGCCCTCACCGCGCATCCGCGCGTCCTGGTGCTCGACGAGCCGACCTCCGCGCTGGATCCTGGTGCCGCCGAGGATGTTCTGGCGGCCGTGCAACGACTTGTGCACGACCTCGGCATGACTGTGGTGATCGCCGAGCATCGACTCGAACGCGTTGCCCAGTACGCCGACCGTGCGCTGTTGCTGCCGCAAGGGGAGATCGGTGACGTCGGTGAGGTGCTGGCCGCCGGACCGGTCGCACCGCCTGTGGTCAGGCTTGCGCAGGTCGCCGGGTGGTCACCCGTACCGGTGTCTGTGCGCGACGCGCGACGGCTCGCGGCTTCGTTGCGCGAGCGACTTCCTGAACCCGCGACCGAGAATCCTGCGGTTGCCGAACCTGTGCTGCAAGCGCGGGATGTTGTCGTGAAGTACGGCGACGTCCAGGCAGTGCGCGGGGTATCGCTCAGTGTTGGTGCGGGCGAACGAGTTGCGTTGATGGGGCGCAACGGGTCCGGCAAGTCGTCGCTGCTCTGGGCGGTGCAGGGGACTGGCAGGCGCTCGTCCGGCTCGGTTTCCGCCGGAGACGAGGATCCCCGGTCGCTGAAGCCGGCCGAGCGCCGGAAGAAGGTCGCGCTGGTGCCGCAGCAGCCGTCCGATCTGCTGTACCTGGAAACGGTCGCGCAGGAGTGTGCTCAGGCCGACGCCGAGACGGGTCAGCCCGCTGGAACCTGCCGGAAGTTGCTGGACGGCTTGGCTTCCGTGCCGCAGGACGCACATCCGCGGGACCTGTCGGAGGGGCAGCGGCTGGCGCTCGTGCTCGCGGTGATGCTGACCGGGGCGCCGGACGTGCTGCTGCTCGACGAACCCACGCGCGGCCTCGACTACCCCGCGAAGAAAGCACTGGCCGAGGTCCTCAGGAACCTCGGCAGTGCGATCGTGCTGGCCACGCACGACGTCGAGTTCGTCGCCGAGTACGCGACGCGGGTGGTCGTGCTGGCTGAAGGCGAGGTGGTGGCGGACGGGCCGGCGCGCGAGATCGTCACGTCGTCGCCGATCTTCGCGCCACAGGTCAGCAAGATTCTGGGGCCGTGGCTGACGGTCGCCGACGTCGAGGCGGCGCTGTGATCGCGATTCGGCGCAGGTCGGCGACAGCGCTGGTGTTGTCCGGGGTGATCGGGCTGGCGGCGTTCACCTGGCCGTTGTTCGTGGCGCCGTCCAGCGACATCGCGCACGGTGGGGATGCGCCGTGGACGTTTGCCTTGCTGTTGCCGCTCGTGCTCGCCGTGGTGCTGGCGGAGTTGAGCGACAAAGGCATGGACTCCAAGGCGATCGCGATGCTCGGGGTGCTGTCGGCGCTCGGGGCGGCGATCCGGCCGTTGGGCGCGGGCACGGCCGGCATCGAGACGATCTTCTTCCTGATGGTGTTGAGCGGCAGGGTGTTCGGGCCCGGGTTCGGGTTCGTGCTGGGCAACACGACGTTGTTCGCCTCGGCGTTGCTGACCGGCGGTGTTGGTCCGTGGCTGCCGTACCAGATGCTCGGCGCCGCTTGGGTGGCGCTCGGTGCCGGGTTGTTGCCGAAGTGGCGCGGGAAGGCCGAGATCGCGTTGCTGGCGGGGTACGGCGTGGTCAGCTCGCTGATCTACGGGTTTTTGCTGAACCTGTCGTTCTGGCCGTTCGCGGTCGGCGAGGGCACGTCGGTGAGCTTCGACCCGAACGCCTCGGCGGGCGCGAACCTGGTGCGGCTCGTGGCTTTCACGCTCGCCACGTCGGCCGGCTGGGATCTCGGGCGGGCCGTCACCACCGCCGTGCTGGTGGTGGTGACGGGTCCCGTGCTGCTGCGGACGCTGCGGCGGGCGTCCAGGAAAGCCGTGTTTCAGTCGTCCACGTGAACCTGGCCCGCCGCGCGGCACCTGTCGTCGACCGTCGAGTGGTAGACGAACAACGTGGTCTCCGGGAACCGGAGCCGGTAGGTCTGGCCGGGCCGCTTGAGTCCGCTGTCCGGGCCGCCGAGGTAGCGGCACGGCTGGGGCGGGGTGAGCCCCTTGCGGACACGTCCCAGGCCGGGTCCGCGGAACACCCACTTCACGCTGTCACCCGCCTTGATGTGGATGACCTCCGGCTTGAACTCGTCACCGATGAGCTCGACGACGTGCGTCTTGCCGGGTGCGGCGTCGGCGGCCGGGACCACCGCGGCCGCGAGCCCCAGTGCGAGCGGGAGCAGGAGCAGTTTGCGCATGTGCCTCTCCAACGTCGTTCGGGAGCGGCGGATCCTCCATGATCGCAGTCAAAGGTCGGAGGTGTCCAGAAATTGGCTCAGACCATTGACGACAAAAGGGATGTACACCCAGGCTGAGTTCAGGGTCGCCGCCCCCGACTCGTGAGGAGGAGTCGTGAGAACTCGCGTTCTCGCCGCGGTCATCGCTGTCACCGCAGCGCTGTCCGTGAGCGCGCAGTCGCAAGCCGCGGAGCCACTGCAGAGCCTGGTACCCGCGCCGGTGTCGGTGCAGGCCAGAACCGGTGTCACGCACACGCTGACGGCCGCCACGAAGATCTACACCACCCCTGCCGCGAGGGACGTCGGCAACTTCCTGGCGGGTGTCCTGCGACCCTCCACCGGTTACGCGCTGCCGGTCTCGGATGCGGCCGGCGCGCCTGTCGACGGCATCTCACTGCTGCTCTCCGGCGCGCCCAGTTCGGTCGGACAGCAGGGTTACCAGCTCGACGTCGCAGCCAACGCGGTGGTCCTGCGCGCCAATACGTCGGAGGGCTTGTTCGCCGGCGTGCAGACGCTGCGGCAGCTGTTGCCCGCCAAGGTTGAGAGCGCGACCACGCAGCCCGGTCCGTGGACCGTGCCCGGCACGCTGATCGTCGACCACCCGCGGTTCTCCTACCGCGGCGCGATGCTCGACGTGGCACGGCACTTCCACCCGGTGGCGTCGGTCAAGCGGTACCTCGACCAGCTCGCGCTCTACAAAATCAACTACTTCCACCTGCACCTGAGCGACGACCAGGGCTGGCGGATCGTGATCGACAGCTGGCCGAGGCTGGCCACGTACGGCGGCAGCACCCAGGTCGGTGGCGGCGCGGGCGGCTACTTCACCAAGGCGCAGTACAGCGAGATCGTGCAGTACGCGGCCGCGCGCAAGATCACGGTGATCCCCGAGATCGACATGCCAGGCCACACCAACGCCGCGCAGGCCTCGTACGCGGAGCTGAACTGCAACGGCCAGGCCCCGCCACTGCGCACGGACACCGAGGTCGGCTACTCCTCGTTGTGCGTCAACAAGGACATCACCTACCAGTTCATCGACGACGTGGTGCGTGAGATCGCGGCCTTGACGCCCGGCCCGTACTTCCACATCGGCGGCGACGAGGCGCACGCGACCTCAGACGCCGACTACCAGGCGTTCATGAACCGTGCTTTGCCGATCGTGCAGAAGTACGGCAAGACCGTGCTCGGCTGGCACGAGTTCGTGAAGACCACGACCGATGTCAACGCCATCCCGCAGTACTGGGGCACCACGACGTCCAACGCGGTGGTGCAGGCAGCGGCGGCGCGCGGCAACAAGGTCATCATGTCGCCCGCGAACAAGGCGTACCTGGACATGAAGTACAACTCCAGCACGCCTTTGGGCCTGTCGTGGGCCGGTCTGATCGAGGTGCAGACCGCCTACGAGTGGAACCCCGGCACGCACCTGAGCGGCGTCACCGAAGCGTCGGTGCGCGGCGTCGAAGCTCCACTGTGGACGGAGACGCTGGCGACCTCGCGCGACATCGAGTTCATGGCGTTCCCACGGCTCTCCGCGATCGCCGAGCTGGCCTGGTCACCGTGGTCGACGCACAACTGGGACCAGTTCAAGGTGCGGTTGGGCGCGCAGGCTCCGCGCTGGACCACCATGGGCATCAACTTCTACCGCTCGACCCAGGTCCCGTGGGACACCGGCGGCCCGCCGCCCGGCCCCTGCGCGCAGCCCGCGTGGGACCGCGCGAAGGTCTACAACGGCGGCGAACTTGTGTCGCACAACGGCCACAAGTGGACCGCCAAGTGGTGGACGCAGGGCGAGGAGCCCGGGACGACCGGCCAGTGGGGCGTCTGGCGTGACGACGGCGTCTGCTGATTGAGTGGTGCGGGCCGCGAGGGCTTCCTCGCGGCCCACACCGGTTCTGAGGGGATTCTTCGTGCGGGTACTGGTGACGAACGACGACGGAATCGACTCGCCCGGGCTGTACGCGCTGGCCCGCGCTGCTGCCTCGTTGGACTGGGAGGTGCTGGTCGCCGCGCCGTCCACGGAGGCGAGCGGAACCGGCACCAGCTTCGCGTCCACCGTCGGCCGTGCGCCCATCCCGCTGGACCGGCGGGTGGCCGAAGGCTTCGAGGCCCTCGCCGTGCCCGCGCACCCGTCGCTGATCTCGTTCATCGGGTGCCTGGGCGGCTTCGGCTTCAAGCCCGACCTGGTGCTGTCCGGCGTGAACCTCGGCGCCAACACCAGCACCGGCATCCTGCACTCGGGCACCGTCGGCGCCGCCCTGACCGCCGGCGTCCGCGGTGTCAGCGCTTTGGCCGTGTCTCTGGACGTCGAATGGGACGGCCCCAAACCGTTGTGGGACACGGCAACAGAGGTGTCCGCGGCTGTGCTGCCGACCTTGGTGGAGATGCCAGCGGGCAGCGTGCTCAGCCTGAACGTGCCGAACGCGGAGACCGTGCGAGGAATCGAATGGGCGTCGATCGCGCCCGTCAGCCCGTATCAGGTGCGGGTGGAAGCCGACGGCGACTCGGTGCGGCTGCGCGGCGGCCTGACCGATCTGGAACCCGTGCCGGGCACCGAAGTGGCCTGGCTGGCCTCCGGCTACGCGGCCCTCACCGCGCTGCACTCCGTCGGCGCTCTGCCTACTTCGGACTTGCCTTCGCCGGCCTGGCCAGCGTGATGATGAGCCCGATCAGTGCCGTGCGAACCTCGAGAAAGCTCTCGGTCGTCACGTCGTTGAGCGAGATCGCCAGCATCCCGAACGAAATCAGCAAGAGCACGCCGTACATGCGCGCGACGTCGTGCCGCCACGCGCAGACCACGCCCAGCGCCCCGACCCCGAGCTGGATCACGTGATAGTTCGGGTCCAACCCGAACACGTCGAACCACCCGAACCCGAGCTGCAGCAGCCCAGCGCTGAGGGTGAGGATCTGCGGCCTCGTGAACTCCAGCTCGTTGCTCAACAAGGCCATCGTTTCTACCCTTCGGATCGCCGCCAGACCGCGTCGTACTGCGCTTGTCGTTCGCGGTCCTGCGCGGCGTTTCGCTCCCGGCGCCCATCAGTCGCCGACCCCCGTGGATACCCGTACTTGGTGAGCCGGTAATCCACGCTTTCGGGTGCGTAGGACAACGCGAAGTACAGTCCTACAACGAAACCGAGCGCTCCGCACGCAATTGCCAGCGGCCACGGCGAGCCGAGCCCGAACACGAGCGCGCAGGCGATGATCGTGACCAGCGGCGTGACCTGCACGAGGCTGCGGATCGTGAAGCGCACCAGCCACTTCGGACCGGTCACGTCGTCGTAGACGAACTGCCGGTATTTCTGCGGCAGCCGCCCGCCCGCGTAGTACCAGAGCTTCAGCGCGGGGTTCATCTCGTGGCCTTGGCGATCACTTTGTGCAGCACCTCGTTCAGCTGGGCGAGCTCCTCGAACGTCATGTCGAGCTGCTCGACGACCTTGAAGGGGATCTTCAGCGCTTCTTTCCTCAGCTCCTGGCCCTGTTCGGTCAGGGTCAGCGCCAGCGCGCGCTCGTCCGCCTTGTCGCGTTGCCTTCGGACGTAACCGACCGCCTCCAGCCGCTTGAGGAGCGGGCTGAGCGTGCCGGGATCCAGCTGCAACACGTTGCCGAGGTCCTTGACCGTGCGCGGCGACCTCTCCCAGAGGGCCAACATGACCAGGTACTGGGGGTGGGTGAGGTTCAGCGGCTCGAGGATCGGCCGGTACACCGCGATCACCGTGCGGGATGCGACGGCGAGGGCGAAGCACACCTGGCGCTCCAGTTCGAGCGGGTTCTCGGGGATACTTGGTGTACTAATCATTTGTGTACACAGTAACTCGTGGGCGCGCTCAGGTCCAAGGGATGTGGCGCGTCAGACTCCCGGTTCCCGGCGTGGCTGATCGGGGTGAGGGCGAAGGGAAGCTTCGGCAGATCGGCCGTGGCTGATCAGGGTGAAGCCGTCAGGCAGCTTCGGCAGCTCGGGGGTGGCTGATCAGGGTGAAGGCGAAGGGAAGCTTCGGGATCCGTCCGAAGTGCGGGAGATGATGTCGATCGGGGTGACCAGCGACTTCGTGAAGGTGGCGACCGCTCGGCCGAAATCGAGTCGTTGGCGGGCCCCGCCCACCCAGGGGGCTGACCACCACGAGGGGATGGCCCAAATTTATCGGGTTCGCGGCGCTGTCAAGGGCCCGCTCGGCGATCTGTGGACAACTCGGGCGGTCGCGGCAGTTGTCCACAGATCGCTCGCGGGGCCCCTTGACAGCCCGGTTGCGCCGTTAAGTTGAAGTGCAGGTGGGGCCGGCGGTCAGCCCCCTGGGTGGGCGGGGCCCTCTTCGCAGCGCAGTTCGAGGCGAGCGTCAGGCGTGGCTGATCGGGGTGAAGCCGGTGGGGAGCCAGGGGAGCTCCGGCGTGCGGGCGATGATGTCGGCGCCGGCGGGCGTGACCAGCGACTTCGTGAAGGTGATCAGGGCCCAGTCGTCGTGCAGCTCCTCCACCTGCCACGTCGAGGTGAAGAGGGCCAGCGCGCCCTTGCCACGCCAGCGGAACTTGCCCGGCGCGAGCTGCACGTCCACGCCTTCGATGGTCTTGGGGCGGCCCTTGCTGTCGCGGTAGGAGACGACGTCGAGCATGCGGTCGTCAGAGAGCGGCTCGTAGTGGAAGCGGGGGTGGGTGCGGCGGCCGGAGGTCCACATCGGGAACGTCGTGGCCATCACGTACCAGTCGCCGAGGAGACGCTCGATCACGTCATGCCTTTCCCGGGTTGAAGAGGTTCAGCGGGTCGAGCGTGTGCTTGATGGATTGCTGGACAGCGAAGACGTCCGGGCCGAGCTCGCGGATCATGCCGTCGCGCTTGAGCAGGCCCACGCCGTGCTCGCCGGTGACGGTGCCGCCGAGGGCGAGTGCCTCGGTGATGATGTCCTCGAAGGCTGCTTGGGCGGCGATGCGGGCGTTGTCGTCGCCGGGTGGGGTGATCAGCAACGGGTGCAGGTTGCCGTCGCCGGCGTGCGCGATGGTGGCGATCTGGACGTCGTGGCGAGTACCGATCTCCTCGATGCGGGCGAGCATGAGCGGGACCAGCGAGCGTGGCACGCAGACGTCTTCGGTGAGGAGCGGGCCCAGGCGTTCGAGGGCCGGGTAGGTGAGGCGGCGGGCGGCGAAGAGCGCTTCGGCTTCGGTCGAGTCGGTGGAGCGTTCGGTCCAGACGGCGCCCGCGTCGGTGAAGGCCGCGGTCAGGCCGTCGGCGTCTTCCGGTGTTTCGGCGCGGGCCAGCAGCATCGCTTCGGTTTCGGGTTCGATGCCCAGGTGCTTCCAGTCCTCGACGGCTTGCAGGCACGCGCGGTCGATCAACTCCAGAGCCGCTGGTTGCAGGCCTCGGCGCGTGCTCAAAGCGACGGCTTCGCCTGCGTCGACCAGGGTGGCGAAGGCTCCTACGACGGTGGCCGACGGGGGTGGGGCCGGGCGCAGGCGCAGGGTGATCTCGGTGACGACGCCGAGCGTGCCCTCGGAGCCGACCAGCAGGCTGGTGAGGTCGTAGCCCGCGACGCCCTTGTTGGTGCGCCTGCCGAGCTTCACCGCGGTGCCGTAGGAGACCGGGCCGCCCATCACGACTTCCAGGCCGAGCACGTAGTCGCGCGTGACGCCGTACTTGAGGCAGCACAGGCCGCCCGCATTGGTGGCGACGTTGCCGCCGATCGTCGACCACGGTGAGCTGGCCGGGTCCGGCGGGTACCAGAGTCCTTGCGCGGCAACGGCTTTCTTGAGGTCGTCGTTCACCACGCCCGGCTGCACGACGGCGAGGAGGTTGTCCTGGTCGATCTCGATGATCCGGTTCATCCGGCTCAGATCCAGGATCAGGCACCCGTCGGAGGCGTTGGCGCCGCCGGACAACCCGGTGCCCGCGCCGCGCGGCACGATCGGGGTGCCGCCGGCGGCGCAGGCTCGCACGGCCTGTTGAACGTCCTCGGTCGACAGCGGGCGGAACGCGGCGACCGGTGTGCCTGCCGGGGCCCACTCGGCCTCGTCGTGGCTGAGACCGGCGAGCGTGGCCGGGTCGGTGAGCAAGCCGGGGAGGTCCACGCACCCCAACGTAGCCAAATGGGCTGTCACCGCCGAGGATTCCGGCGGCGACAGCCCATTTCGGTACGACTAGAGCGAGCGGACCGCCGCGGCGAGACGGGTGATGCCCTCGTCGATCTGCTCCGGGGTGACGCCCGAGAACGCGAGGCGCATCTCGTTGTCGCCGCCCTCCAGCAGGAAGTCGGAGCCCTTCACGAACTCGACGCCGTGCTCCTTGGCGACCGGGAACAGCTTCTCGATCGACACGCCCGGCAGCTCGACCCACATGAAGTAGCCACCCTGCGGCGCGGTGAAGACGGCCTCCGGGAGCTCGCGCTTGAGCGCGGCCACGAGGGCGTCGCGGCGGGCACGCAGGGCGGTGCGGACGTTCACGACCGACTCGTCGAGACGGCCGGAGCGGCAGTACGAGTTCACGATCGACTGCGCCACCATGTTCGGCGAGATGTACGTGGTGGTCGCGATGTCCTGGACCTTCTTGATCACGGCCTTCGGACCCACCAGGTAACCGCAGCGGATGCCGGGCGCCATGGTCTTCGAGAACGACGACGCGTAGACGACCTTCTCGTTCTTGTCCTGCGACAGCATCGTCGGCAGCGGCTCGCCCTCGAACCGCACCTTGACGTACGGGTCGTCCTCGAACAGCACGAAGTCGTACTCGGCCGAGAGCTCCAGCAGCCGCGCGCGCTTCGCCTCGGACAGCGTGTAGCCGGCCGGGTTGTGGAAGTTCGGGATGATGTGCGCGAGCTTCGGGCGCACACCGCTCTCCAGCAGCTTCTCGAGCGCGTCGACGTTGATGCCGTCGGTCTCCAGCTCGATCGCGTGGATGTTGGCGCCGCGCTGGCGCAGGTTCAGCAGCGTGCGGTCGTAGGTCGGAGCCTCGACCACCACGTCGTCGCCCGGCTGGACGAGCAGTTCGAACAGGAACGCGTCGGCCTGCATCGAGCCGTTGGTGACGAGCACCTGCTCCGGCTCGACACCGTGCTGCTCGGCGAGCCAGGTGCGCAGCGGCACGTAGCCGACGCTCGTGCCGTACGCGAAGGTGCCGCCCGGGTCGTCCGTGAAGGCTTTCTGCGCCGCGTCGCGCAGGCCTTCCTGGTCGATGATGTCGAGAGAGGGCGCTCCGCGCGTGAACAGGATCGAGGCCATGCGCGGAGCGTACAACTCCCACGATTTGGGCTAAGCCCTATATACGTATGAGTTGAGCAGCTGCACGGCCTGAGCCGCGTTGCCGAGGTGATAGAGATCGACTGCCAGGAAGTTCGGCTTCTTCCTGGCCGCTGGCTGGCAGAACTGCTGCGCGCGGTTGCCGAGCTTGCCGTTGTCGGTCGTGGCGGTGCCGGTGAACGGGACGTCGCGGAAGTGGTTCATGACGAACAACGGCTGGAAGCTGCCCGTCGCGGTGAGCGGTTTTTCATCCCATCGGCTGTAACAGGACCAGTCGGAGCTGCCGAGGCCCGAACCCATCGACCAGTAGTTCTCGACCGTCCAGTCCTTCTGGTACAGCACACCCGAGTCCTCGCGGCCGTCCTTGCCGTGGTCGGTGAAGATCAGCAACCGCTTGTTCGCCGCCTGCAGTTCGCTGCGCTTCGGCCATCCGTTCTGCTGCACGCCTTCCGCCCGGTACAGAACGTCGTTCAGCCCCTGCACCTTGCGGAGCTCCGCGCGGATCGTGTTCGCGTCCGTGTAGTCCTCCAGGAAGACCGTGATGATCTCGCTGCGGTTGTTCTTGAGGAAGTCGACGATTCGCTGGATGTCGACGTTCAGCGCCACCGGCTTGCTGACGAGCGTGCAGCTGTTGTGGCACAGGATCGCGCCGTCGGGCGTCTGGTGGATGTCCAGCATGAAGCCGCGGACGCCGTCGCCCAGTTGCTGCACGATGCCGCGCGTCTGGTTCTTGGCGAGGTTGACGAACGGCGGCGCGAACCCGCCGTCCACCCCGTTCGCATAAGCGTTGTGGGCGGTCAGGAACGTCATCTGGTCGAGCCGCGGGTCGGCCGGCATGGGGTCGGTCTGGTTCTGGACCGGGGTCAGGTACCAGCGGGACTGGCCGCTGAGGCTGAAGAACTCCCATTGATCACCGAACTGTTTCGGGTCGTGAACCGTATCCCCTTGTGAGCACGAACCCATGGTGAGCTGGCGGGTGATGCACTGGCCCGGCGAGTCGGTGTTCTCGAACCTCCCGTCGCTCAGCCGCCATTGCTGGTGGTCCTCGTTGCCCTTGGGGCGGTGCAGGGCGACTCCATTGCCGCTCTGGGCGACGTTGAGGCCGGTGCTGACACTGGTGATGTAGTACGTGCCCGACGGAGCCGCGTTGGCGGCGGTGGGCACCAGGGGAAGTAGCAGCAGGGCTGCGACGGCAGGGAGGTATCGCACGGTGACCAGGTTCACTCATCCGAGTGAAACATGAAACATCCTCAGGCGTTTGGACGTTTAACACTGTGGGTATCCCACGCATCGTTCAAGCCTCTTCACAGGTAGTACAACTCCACGGCAGCCGTCGCCCAGCCGAAGGGTTCGGGCCGGTTCTGAGCGCCGCCTTCACAAGCCGCGCAGGGTTCGACTCCCTCGGTTGCCTCTGCTTTCAGTCGTCGTTCCCGCGGCGAGAAGACAGGCGTCGTGGTCGACGGACCGCGGCGCCTTCTTCGGTTCAGAAGGGCGGATCGCCGCTCGAGGTGAAGTCGAACTCCTCGTGGGTCGACTCCTGCCCCGCAGGAGCGCGCTGGCGTTTGTGGAGGGCTCGCAGCCGGTCGCCCGCGTACTGGAGCGCTTCGTGCAGCTGGTCCGTGGTGGCCTCGGCGCGGCGCTCAACGCCCATCAGGTCGTTCAGCTCCCGGTTGACCGAGCCCGGATGGCGCTTGGTCTCCTTGGCGAGTACGAACGCCGCTTTGTTGAGTGACGTCCGCAGCTCGTGGGAAGGCGCCCCCGCGGTGAGGCGGCGAGGCCGCCGCGGGCGCGGTGGTTCGGCGGACGGTCCGCGCTCCCTGTTGGTCAGGGCGATCTCGCGTTCGCGCGGGGTCAGGTGGGACCAGCACGCCACCGGGTCCGGCGCCGGGTCGGCGGGGTCGGGCTCGCCCCAGTCGGCGGATCGACGCGCACAGCGGCGCCCGTTCTTCTTCAGCCTCACGCACTGCGACCCCATCACCACGCCTCTCGATCATCATCGGCCTCCAATGGAACTGTGTGTGACCTCACGATGACAGACAGGTCTGACAATTTTGGAAGCCCAGCTCAGGGGCTGTTTCAGGGGCATCCCGGAGTTGCGGCGGGCCTCCAGCCGAGACGATCGGGAGCATGGGGGACAGGCTTCTCAAGATCACCGGGATCGCGTCGGTCGTGTTCACGATCGGCACGGCCCTGCACGCGTTCGTGATCATCAACGAGCAGACGTTGCAGCGGATGTTCGAGCTGGCGAACGCGGCACCTCAACCGGGGTTTCTGACCGCGTTCCGCATCGTCGGCTGCGTCTACGTCGCCGGGAACGCGATCGGGATCCTTGCCCTGAAAGGCAAGCCGCGCACCTGGCTCTTCTGGGTCGTCATCGCGGTCAACGCGACGCAGGCGGCAGGGGTGCGGATGGTGCCGCCGGAGATGTGGACCGCCGTGCTGGACGAGTTCGGCCTGGTGGGCACGTTGCCTTCGCTGGTCACCGACGGCGGGGCGCTCGTGCTCACGCTGATCTTGGTGATCACCGCGGTGGCGCGGAAATCCGTCTGGGCACAAAAGAAGCCCGCCCGGCAGCATGCCGAGCGGGCTTGAAGAGAGGTGAATCAGATGGCGCGGACCGCCTGTGCCTGCGGACCCTTCTGACCCTGGCCGATCTCGAACTCCACGCGCTGCTGCTCTTCCAGCGACTTGAAGCCGTTGCCCTCGATCTGCGAGTAGTGCACGAACACGTCCGGACCGCCGCCGTCCTGCGCGATGAATCCGAAGCCCTTCTCGCCGTTGAACCACTTCACGGTGCCCTGCGCCATACCGAATGCTCCCTAGATGTTGGTCCCCCGCCAAAGCGGGGTGCGCGGGCAGTCTGCCAGTAGCGGGGCTCTCTCACATCGTGGTTAGCCCAGTGGTGTGACGAAGTAAGTTGAACCGAGTACCCCGAGAGGAGCAGGGATGACGAACTGGCTGGACGTCGCGCACGAGGTGGCGGCGACGCTCAGGTCCGACGCGGCGGACAGGGACCGGGCCAACCAGCCACCCACCAAAGAGGTGGAACTGCTCCGGCAGAGCGGCCTGCTGAACGTCCAGGACTGGGCCCAGCAGCAGAAGATCGGCCGCGTCATCGGGGCCGCCGACGCCAACATCGGGCACCTCCTCGGGTACCACTACCTGCAGGTTTGGCGCAGCGGACTGTTCGACGCCCCGTTCAGCGTCCAGCCCGACCAGTTCTGGGCCGGCGTCAGCAACCCGCTCGACGCGGCCCTCGAACTCACGCCCACCCAGACGGGATTCGTCCTCAACGGACGCAAGACTTTCGCCACCGGAGCGGCCGTGGCCGACCGGCTCGTGGTCAGCGCCACCCGCACCGACAACGGCGAGAAGCTCACGTTCCTGCTCGACGGAAAAGCGACGGGAATCACCTACCTGGACGACTGGGACAACATCGGCCAGCGGCTCACCGCGTCCGGCGGCGTCAACTTCGAGAACGTCGAAGTCACGGAAATCCTCGGCGTCCAGCCCGCCGGCGAGGACCCGCGCATCAGCCTCGCCGCCATCGGCTTCCAGCTCGTGCTCGCCCAGCTCTACGTGGCCATCGCGGAAGGCGCGCTCGCCGAGGCCGCCGACTACACCCGCACCAAGACGCGGCCGTGGTTCGTCAGCGGCGTCGAGGCAGCCACCGAGGACCCGTACATCGTCGCGGCGTACGGCGAGATGGTGTCCCAGACCAGGGCCGCCGGGCTGCTCGCGGACGAGGCCGCCAGGCAGCTCCACGAAGCCACCGAGCTCGGCCGCCACCTCACGCCCGGCAAGCGCGGCGAGGTCGCCGTGACGATCTCCGAGGCCAAGGTGGTCAGCACCAAGCTCGTCAACGAGGTCACCAGCCGGATCTTCGAGCAGGTCGGCGCGCGCGGAACGGCCGCCAAGTACGGCGTGGACCGCTTCTGGCGCAACGCCCGCACGCTCACGCTGCACGACCCGGTCGTCTACAAGGCCCGCGAGGTCGGCGAGCACTTCCTCACCGGCGCCCGCCCCGCCTACACCGGGTACAGCTGATGCAGCCCGTCCTCGCCGACTCGGTCAGGCTCACCGACGACGGCGTGCTGATCCTCGACCGCCGCGAGTTCCCGTTCGAACGCAACTGGCTGCTCTGCCGGACGGCCGAGGACGTCGCGCGGGCCATCGAGGACATGGTCACCCAGTCCTCCGGCCCGTACTTCGCGGTGCTCTACGGCATGGTGCTCAAAGCACGCACCCTCGAAGGGAAACCCTTCGCCGACGCACGTGCGGAACTCGCAAGAACGGCAGCGGAACTCGAAAACACGAGGCGCACCAACAACGCCTTGCGCAAGGCCACCGAGATCGTCCTGGAACACGTCGACGCGGCCAAGGACATCACCCAGGCGCTGAAAGGCGCCGAAGAAGGCGACCGCAGGTACCGGGCGAAGAGCCAGGCATTGGGCGAGCACACGGCGAACCTGCTGCCCCAGCACGCCAGCGTCCTCACCCACTGCTGGGCCGACCTGTACCTCACCGAAACCGTCAGGGCCGCACAAAACCAGGGCAAGCAGCTCCGGTTCTTCTGCACGGAAACCAGGCCCTACCTGCAGGGAGCCCGGCTCACCGCCGAGACGTTGATCGAGATGGGCGTCGACACCACGCTCATCACGGACGGCATGGGCGCGGCCGTGCTGCAGTCCGGAGAAGTGGACGCATTGGTCACGGCGGCCGATCGGGTCACCATGGACGGGCACGTCGTCAACAAGGTCGGCACACTGGGGCTGGCCGTGGCGGCGCACGCGTTCGGCGTACCGTTTCACGCCCTGGTGCAGGCACCGGACCGGCAGGCCCCGACCGCGCGGGACGTGCCGATCGAGCACCGCGACGGCAGCGAGGTGTTGCACGTCAGAGGCAGACCGAGTGCCACGCCACGGGTGAAAGGGCTGTACCCGGCGTTCGACGTGACGCCGCCGCGGTTCGTCACGGACGTGGTGACGGACAAAGGGGTGTACGGCGCCGGCGAGCTGGACAAGTACTACGAGGGAGAACAGCGGTGAGCAAGTGGGTCGTGCTCGACATCGAGGGCACGCTGAGCGCGACGGACCAGGTGCTGGTCGTCCTGTACGACTACGCCCGCCCGCGGCTCGGGCCGTGGATCGAGCAGCACGGTGACGACCCGGTGTTCGCCGACGCCGTCCAGCAGATCAAGGAGCTCAGCGGCCACGACGACGTTGTCAAAGCACTGCACGACTGGATGGACGCCGACCAGAAGGTCACGCCCCTCAAGACGTTGCAGGGCTTGATCTGGCAGCAGGGCTACGCGCAGGGCGACCTCGTGGCGGAGTTCTTCCCGGACGTCGTCCCCGCGATCCGCAAGTGGCACGACGACGGCGTGAAACTCGCGATCTTCTCCAGCGGCTCGGTCGCCGGCCAGATCGCCTTCTTCCAGCACACCACCGACGGCGACCTGACCCCGCTGCTGGAGCACCACTTCGACACGGTCAACGCCGGACCGAAGCGCGAAGCCGCGTCGTACCACAAGATCGCGGAAGTCCTGCAGTCCGACGACATCACCTTCTACAGCGACGTTCCGGCCGAGCTGCACGCCGCGCAGGAAGCCGGCTGGAAGACGGTCGGCGTCGCGCGCGCGGGCGAGCCGTACGGCAACGCCGACTTCACGCCCCACCCGACGGTCTGGGAACTCTCGTGACGGCGGAGCTCGCCCGCGAGTGCGTCCGCTACGCCCAGATGGGCTGGATGCGCGGCACTTCAGGCAACCTTTCCGTGGTCCTGCAACGTGATCCGCTCCGGCTCGCGGTCACGGTCAGCGGCGTCGACAAGGGCGAGATCACCGCCGAGGACAGCGTGGTGATCGACTCCGATGGTCTCGCCGTCGACAGCGACAAGATCCCGTCCGCCGAAGCCGGTCTGCACGCCCGGATCGCGCGCGTCGCCGGTGCGGGCGCTGTCGTGCACGTCCACGCACTGGCCACGGTCGTCGCGGCCGAGCACTGGCCGGACGGCGTGGTGCTGCGGGACCTCGAAATGCTCAAGGGCTTCGGCCGCCAGGCGCACGAAGAGGTCGTGGTCCCGGTCGTGCAGAACTCGCAGGACATGGCCGAGCTCGGCGACGCGTTCGAGAAGGGCTTCGATCCCGGAGTCCCGGCGCTGCTCGTCGCCCGGCACGGCGTGTACGTGTGGGGCGACGACCTGATCCAGGCCCGGCACCGGCTGGAATGCCTGGAGTGGTTGCTGCGCTTCAAGGTGGAGACGCGAGACATCTTTACGGGGAGGCACTCATGACGCTGCTGACGGTGTGGCCGGACTCCGGCCCCGAGGAGACCGTGCTGCGCACCACCGACGCCGAGGAGATCGCCACCGCGCTCAAGGAGCACGGCGTGCGCTTCCACCGCTGGTCCGTTGTGGACGGTGTCACCGCCGAGAACGCCTTGCGGATCTACGAGTCCGACGTCGCCCGCGTCAGCGAGACGGAGGGCTACACCTACGTCGACGCGATGGAGATGACCCCGGCCGACACCGACGAGTACCGCGCGAAGGCCGTCGAGTTCCGCAACAAGTTCCTCGCCGAGCACACCCACGACGACGACGAGGACCGCTACTTCGCCCGTGGCGCAGGCGTTTTCTACCTGCACCTCGGTGACAAGGTGTACGCGGTGTTCTGCGAGGCGGGCGACCTGCTGAGCGTCCCGGCGAACACGACGCACTGGTTCGACATGGGCACCACGCCCGACTACGTGTCGATCCGGTTCTTCCACGACGACGACGGCTGGATCGGCAACTTCACCGGCAGCGACATCGCCACGAAGTTCCCGACCTTCGACGAACTCCGTTCAGGCATGTGAAAAGTTCGCCCATCTGAATCTAGTTCCGGAACTTGAACCAGCTATTGATCCCTCCGCCTTCGTGCCCCCAAAGTGGTACAGACCACTTATCGAAGGTCGGAGGGATTCAACGTGGAAACCCCTGCGCTCCACACCCGTCGTTCCGTGCTCGCCCTTGCCCTGGCCACACCTCTCATCGTGGCCCCGGCGGCTCAGGCCCTCGCTCAGCCGCCGTCAGCCCAAGATGTTTCGGCACAATGGGTCTCGGCGCCGTACACGTACACGATGCAGAAGCCGTACAACCTCGCCCTGAGCGCCCGCTACAAGTTCGAGGGCGGCGTGCACACGATGTGGGTCTACGACTACGACCAGCCCCACACCCAAGGCAGCCCAACGGATCCGCGCACCGAGATGCGCTTCAACCAGGAGTACTCCAGCGGTTCGCGCGCGTGGGAGGGCGAGATCTACATCCCGTCCGGCGTGAGCGGCCCGACCGTCGTGCAGATCCTGCGCGCCAGCCGACCGGACGGCACCCGCGCCACCGACGTCATGCTCAACGTCGCCAACGTCAACGGCGGCTCGTTGCGCAAGGACAGCGACCAGGTCATCGCCACCGGCATCTACAACAAGTGGTTCAAGATCCGGGTCGAGCACACCGCGGTCGCGGGCGGCCGCGGCACCGTCAAGGTCTACTACAACGGCGCTCTCAAGCTGACCCATCCCGACGAGGGGCCGGCGACGCGCTACTTCAAGAACGGCGTCTACCACCACGGCAGCGGACGCGCGGAGGCCCGCTTCCGCAACATCACCTACTGGAGGCAGTGATCGGCTGTCCCCAGTAGCTTGGGTGGCATGGGGGAATCGCTGTACCAGGACCTGGTCGACGCAGGTGGCCTCAGGGCTGTGCTCGAGGCCACCTGCCCCGGCTGTGAGATCGAGATGCTCGAAGCTCGGGGTGCCTTCGGCGGCTTCGTGGCCATCGCGACCAAGGACGACCGCGCCGTGAAAGTCCTGCCGGTCGTCCGCGAGCGGTTGTTCTACGTGCGGCACAAGCTGAGGGGGATGTACCTGAGCTTCCTGTTCACCACGGAGCTGGCAGAGGTCACAGGATCCGCCGCGACCTGGCTGGGCGGCGCCACCCCGCGAGAGCTGGCAGCCGCATGGCCGTTCGCCGATTTCGTCGACGTCGCCGACGCGTACGAGTCCGGCGACCGGATCGAACTCAGGTGGCAGATGTTTCGCGCACACGACAACCACGGGCTGAGTGAGTTCATCGAGGCGGCGATGCGCGAGCCGCGCCTGCGGCGGATGTTCCCGTTCACCTCGATGTACTGGATGTCGTTCCGGCCGACGGCGGACGAGTACCGGGTGCCCGGCCCGTGGGTGCGGTCGGTTGGCGACGGACGGTTCACGGTGACTGAGAATCGCCGCGTGGAAGCCGACGTCACGTACGACGCGGCCGAGGCGGTCAGGGTGTGCATGACCGAGATGGACAGGCTCGGGATTCCGTCGCCAGAGGACCTTCGCGCCGACGGATAGATCGGAATTTCGGCGTGACCCGAACGTTGCGGAGCCCGGTCCCGGTGTGGTGATGCTGGTCCAGACCACTAACCGAGGCCGGAGGCTTCCTCGTGACCCTGCCCCGTCGTTCCCTGTTCGCGCTGCCCGCGGTCGCCCTGCTCGCGACGCCCGCGCACGCCGCACCGGCGTGGACGCAGAAGCCGTTCACCTACAAGATCCAGAAGCCCTACAACCTGCCGGAGAGCGCGCGCTACAAGTTCGAGGGCGGCGTCCACTCCATGTGGGTCTTCGACAACGACAAGCCCCTGAGCGAGGGCAGCAAGACCGACCCGCGCACCGAGATGCGCTGGGACCAGGAGTACTCCAGCGGCCAGCACGCGTGGGAGGGTGAGATCTACGTCCCCAGCGGCGTCAACGGCCCGACCGTCATGCAGATCCTGCGTGTGGGCGGCGGCGACCCCGGCACTCCGGCCACCGACTTCATGATCAACGCCACCAACGCCAACGGTGGCACGCTCCGGTACTACACGAGCACGGTGATCGCGTCCGGCATCTACAACAAGTGGGTGCGCATCCGCGTCGAGCACTCCGCGGTGTCAGGCGGCACCGGCAAGATCAAGGTCTTCGCGAACGGCGTGTTGAAGGCGACGGTCAGTGACCGCGGCAAGGCCACCCGGCATTTCAAGAACGGCGTCTACCACCACGGCAGCGGACGTGCGGAGGCCCGTTTCCGCAACATCACGTACTGGACTCAATGAGCATTCTCCTTTTGGGACCCTAGAGTGAGCTGCATGAGCTCACAGGTGGCGGTGGCATCGCTCGGCGGCACGATCACGATGACGGGCGCCGGTGCGGTGTCGCCGACCCTGGGGGCGAAAGACCTGGTCCAGGGTCTGGAGGTGGGGGAGATCGCCACCCTGGCGACGATCCCCGGCGCCTCGCTCACGTTCACCACGCTGCTGGAGGCCTTCGACTGGGCCGACAAGCAGATCTCGCAGGGCGCTGCCGGCGTCGTGATCATCCAGGGCACCGACACGCTCGAAGAGACCGCCTACTTCTTCGACTGCCTGTGGCCACACGAGGAACCGGTCGTCGTCACCGGTGCGATGCGGCACCCAGGACTGCCCGGCCCGGACGGCCCCGCGAACCTCGCCGCCGCCGTCGCAGTTGCCGCCGCCCCGAACTCACGTGGACGCGGTGCGCTGCTGGTGATCAACGACGAGATCCACGCCGCGCGATGGGTTCGCAAGGGGCACAGCAGTTTGCCGAGCGCGTTCGAGTCGTTCCCCGGACCGCTGGGGCTGGTTGTCGAAGGTGCTCCGCAGTACTTCCACCCCGCGCACCAGCTGCCGGCTCTGCCGCGACCTCTGGACGCTCCAACGGTTCCGCTCATCGAGGCCACATTGGACGATGACGGTGCCATCCTCGACTGGCTCAACGTCAAGGGTGCGGTCGTGGCGGCCACCGGCGTTGGCCACGTGTCGCAGGGGATGGCCGAGGCGATCTCGCGGGCACAGTTCCCGGTGGTGGTGGCGACGCGGACGGGTGCCGGGTCGACGTTCCGCAACACCTACGGCTTCGTCGGATCCGAGTCCGATCTGATCAAGCGCGGCGCAGTCATGGCGGGATGGCTATGTCCCCGTAAGGCTCGTGTGCTGCTGCGGCTCGCCCTCGGTTCTATGGCGCCTATCGAGGACGTTTTCGCTGCACGCGGCGGCGTTTTCTAGCTCTTTTTCACCCGAACGAGCCAAGGCGTGGTTTGAATCCAAGCCTTAGCTTCGGAGGGTATGACCGCGATCATTTCCACGCCGTACAGCCGGGAGCTCGGTGACGAGCTACGACGGTTGCGGGAGACGTGCACCTCGCTCAACGGCCGCGCGATGGCTGTCCAACTCGGGTGGGATCCGAGCAAGGTGTCCGACATCGAACTCGGCAAGGCGCGGGCGAGCCAAGTCGATCTCGCGCAGTACATGGCGACCTGCGGCAAGAACCTTGAGTATTTGGAACAGTTCAACCGTCGCTACCACAACGCCTTCGACCTGTACTTCGCTCAGGTGCCGGACAACCTGACCACGCTCGCGATGACCGAGGCCATGGCCAAGAAGATCGTCTCTTACGACATCCTCACGGTGCATGGGCTCCTGCAGACCGAGCGCTACGCATGGGAGCTGTTCACGGACGGCCAGATCGAGGCGCCGGAGGACATCGCGGAGTACGTTCGAGCGCGCATGGAACGACAGACGATCCTGAGGCGGCCGAACCGCCCGGAGTGCACTTTCTACGTGCATGAACTCGCCCTGCGGATGCACGTCGGCAACGCCTCGCTGTGGGCGGAGCAGTACCGGCGTCTCCTCTGGAAAACGCACGTTCTGCGGATTGTGCCTGCGGACGTCGGCGCGTTCCGTTCCGCTGCCACGCTGTACGAGTTCGGGAAGGCAGCTCCGGTCGTGTACACCGAGACCGATACAGCTCAGGTGTATGCGCAGGACAACATCGCTGTCGCACGGACCAGGCGACTGTTTGCGCGGCTGGATGCCGTCGCGTTGGATGCGGAACAATCGAAGAGCAAGCTGGCGGAGTACGTCAGCGGACTTCGAGAGGACCGTCATGACCTCGGAACGGACCTGGCGTAAAAGCACTCGCAGCAATGCCAACGGCCAAGGCAGTTGCGTGGAGGTGTCGCTGGCTCAGGACGTGTTGGTGCGGGACACGAAGAACGCGAGTGGTGGGGTTCTCGCGTTCTCCACGGCTTCCTGGCGTGCCCTGCTCACCTGGCTCTGACGACCGAGGTGTTGGCGGTCTCGACGGTCACCCGGACCGACTGAGGGGCCAGCGACTGCAGGTACTGGGCGTGATCCGGGCCGATCGTGTCGCTGAACGCGATGAAGCCCAGGTGCGGCAGCTCGGCCGCGGTGGTGGCGCAGAAGTCCTCCAGCCGGTCGAAGCCGCGCCGGATGCCGGTGGCGTCGAGGCCGAACACGGCGTGCCGGTCCAGCTTGGCGGCGCCGATGTCGAACAGGTGCAATGCGTGCAGTGCGTGGGTGAACGCCATCGCGCACACCTCGATGCGTGCGCACGAGACGAGCAGCGTTCGCACCATCGACGGGTGCAGCGACTTGCCGGACGTGCGCAGGACGACCTCGATCCCGGCGGCGCGGAACTGGTCGAGGATCTCGAACAGGCCCGGCACGCCGAGGGGTTCCCCGCCTCCCAGCGTGACGGTGTCGGGGCGCATCGAGATCAGCGCCTTGGTGATGTGCAGCATGCGTTCGTGGCTGAGCCGCGCGTGTGCGACGTCCCAGGTGATGTCCATGCGTCGTGCCCCCTGAAGCTCTCGGCGGATACGCCGATCGAAGCGGGGGAGTAGTCCCGTCGTCAGGTGACCGGTGTCCCGACTCAGGAGGGACTTCCGAGGCCTGCCTCGCGGGCGCGGACGATGGCCTGCGCGCGGTCGGCCACCTGCAGCTTGGTGAAGATCGCGGAGACGCGGTTGCGGACCGTTTTGCCGGACAGTGAGAGCCGGTGCGCGATCGAGGTGTTGTCGAGGCCGGAAGCCATCAGCTCCAGCACGTCCCGCTCGCGGTCGGTGAGCTGCGGGAACGCCACGGCCTTCGACGACGAGATGGCGGTGAAGTAGCCCATCATCCGTTGCGCGATGGTGGCGCTGAAGATCGCCTCGCCGGCACCGATGGCTTGCACGGCCCGGACGATCTCGTCGTCGTCCGTGGTCTTGACGAGGTAGCCGCGGGCGCCGGCCTTCATCGCGGCGAAGACCAGCTCGTCGTCCTCGTGCATCGTCAAAACCAAGACGCCCAGCGACGGCAACGCTTCCAGGATCTGCTTGGCGGCCTCCACGCCACCGAGAAGAGGCATGTGCAGGTCCATCACGACGACGTCGGGTTCCAGATCGAGGACGACCTTCACGGCTTCCAGCCCGTCCGAGGCCTCGCCGACCACGGACAAGCCGTCCTCGCCGTCCAGCAACGCTTTCAGGCCGCGCCGGAACACCGGGTGGTCGTCGGCGATCACCACGCGCGTCACAGCGTCCATCACTGGGCCTCCAGCGGGATCCGCGCCACCACGCGTGTCCCGTGTGGTGGCGCAGGTCCCACTGTGCACGATCCACCCAGCTCGGCGCATCGCTCACGCATGGAATCGAGACCGACACCCGGACGAGCATCAGCCGCGACGCCGCATCCGTCGTCCACGATCTCGACGACCAGGTCGCCGTCGGTGCGCACGGTGATCACGCAGGTCGAGGCGCCTGAGTGGCGTGCGGTGTTGGTCAACGCCTCCGCGACGATCCGGTAGGCCGCGACTTCGACGGCCGCGGAGAGCCCGTCGATCTCCTCGGCCTCGACGCGAACCGTCAGCTCGCCGTTGAACCGCGCGGCCTCATCGCGCACGGCCAAAGCCAGCCCCTGGTCCAGAATCGGCGGACGCAGCCCGTCGACGAGCCGCCGCACTTCGCCGGCGGTCGAGTCGACGTCACCCAGGACCGGGTCCAGGACCTCGCCCAGCGAGCGCTTCAAAGCCTTGAGCTGCAAGCGAATGCCTACCAACGCCGGTCCGACGCCGTCGTGCAGGTCGCGCCGGAGCCGCAGGCGCTCTTCTTCGCGGGCGCGCACGAGCCGTTCGCGTGCGAGCTGCAGGTCGGCGGTGAGCTTGATCGACTGAGCGGCCGGGGCGGTGGAGCGGGCGAGGTCGACGAGCAGCGACAGCTCACGGTCGCTCAACCGCTCGTCGGGCGCGCGAGGCTCAACCACAAGATCGCCAACCAGAGAACCGCGATAGGTCATGGGAAAGCGGAGCTGCGGCCACCCGCGGCTGCGTCCGTGTTCGGCCAGCACAGAGCCACCGCGAATCGCGACGTACGGCAGCTTCAACGACTCGGCGACGGTCTGGGCCACGGTCGGCAGAACGTCCTGGGAGCGTTCGAGCTTCTCGCTCAATGTCGACAAAGCGCTATGAGGATCAGCGCGCTGACCGAACAGCCACCGGTCGAGCTTCCGTTGCAGCCAGCTGCGGATGGGCGCGAACACGAGCCCGGCCGCGACGACTCCGATGACCTCGGTGTCGTTGGTGAACAACTCGCCCGCGCCGACCATCACGCCGAGGTAGACCAGCAGCAGCACGACGGTCAACGAGCCGTAGAGCAACGACCGGTGGATGAGCAGGCTGATGTCGTACAAGCCGTACCGCACGATGGCGATCACCGCGGCGGCGGGAAAAGCCAGCACGCCGATGATCCACGCGACGTGTCCGTCCGTGGTCTCGACGACGGTCGCCACGACGGCCAGTGCCAGCAGCGCAACGGCCCACACGAGCAGCCGGCGTTCGTCGCCTTCCGCTCGCCGCCACCGAATCGCCAGCGACACCACAGCGGCGATCACCGAGACGCCCGCCGCGAGCACGGCGACCAGGGTGATCGTCTTGGCGAACCCGCCGCCCGGCGTCTGCCAGAACGAAACAGGATCACCCCACGACGCCCACGCGATCCCAAGCGTGCCAACGAGAGCGCTGAACAGTGACGCACCGATGGCGATCCACCAGCGCCCGCTCAGCGGTTTGCCGTTGGGGAAGACGAGTGCCACAGCAGGCAACAACGCGTAAGTGGGCCACCAGACCCACGCCTCGACCCAGCGGGCGGGATGATCGGGAGCCTGGCCGGCGACCGCGACGGCAACGCCGCCGAACACGCCCATGACCAGCAGCAACCACCCGACGGCCGACCTGCGGACGTGGCCGATCACGCGCACCCCGAGCAGGGTGCAGGCGAACGCGACCAGCCAGTTCCGCGGATGCGAAACCGCGCCGGTGACCGCTGTGTGCACGACGGCGAAGAGCACACACGCGGCCACCAGCGCGCCGATGACCCGAGCGAGGACGACCTCGCGCCGGGTCAGTCGCTGAGCCAGTGCCACAGGTTGTGGAAGGGCGAACCGGCGTCCTGCGTCGTGAGGTCCTCGGGTGACCAGCCCTGGAACGCCATGAGCCGCGCCCGCACCTCTTCCGCGGTCATCGGGGCGGCGGCCTGGTGGGAGTGGGTGAAATCGACGTCCCCAGGCGGCGGGTTGACCGCGCGCGCCTGCAGCCCCGCGTACCAGGCGAGGAGCTCTTCGTCGGACATGAGCGAAAAGTGCGGCGGTACTACTTTCTGCTCGGACTTCGACATGTCTGGAAGGAGTCGTGGACACTCGGCTGGATACACGAGTGCCCACGATCCGTCCGACCTACCTCAGGGCAGCACCTGGATCTTGCGGCCCTTACCGGCTTTGAACTGGTCCAACGCCCCGGCGTAGTCGTCGAGCGGCACCCTGTCGCTGATGAAGATCCCGGGGTCGAGTACTCCGGTCGCGAACAGATCCGCCGCCCGTTCGAACGAGTGCAGCACCGCCATCGAGCCGGTGATGGTGATCTCCTGGTTGTAGATCTTGTACGGCTCGATGGTGACCCGCGCGGAGTAGTCGGACACGCCGAACTGGAGGAACGTGCCGCCCTTCGCGACCCGGCCGAGCCCGTCCTGGATGGCCTTCTCGTTGCCGGTGGCGTCGATGACCACGTCCCACCCGGAAGGCCGGTCCAGCTCGTCGGCCGACGACGCGACCGCCGAGACGCCCAGCTGCCGAGCCGTCTCCAGCCGCTCCGCGTTCAGGTCCACGACCTCGATCGACGACGCGCCCGTGAGCTTCCCGAGCTGCAACATCATCAAGCCCATGGTCCCGGAGCCGTAGATCAGCACCCGCGAAGCCAGCTGCGACCGCAACACGTCGTACCCGCGCACCGCACACGACAACGGCTCGATCAGCGCCGCGTCCTCGGTCCGCACGTGGTCGGGCAACTTCACGCAGTTCGCCACGGGAGCCACCGCGAACTCCGCGGCACCACCAGCAGTTGTCACACCGATCGCAGCCCACCGCTCGCACAGGTTGTTCTTGCCCGCGCGGCACATCCGGCACTCGTAGCAGTAGAGCGACGGGTCGACGGCCACGCGGTCGCCGACCTTCAGCTCGTTGACCTGAGAGCCGATCTCCACGATCGTGCCCGCGAACTCGTGGCCCGGCACGACCGGCAGCGTCGGCGCGAACTCGCCCTGCAGGATGTGCAGGTCCGTGCCGCACAACCCGCAGGCCGCCACGTCGACGACCACCTGACGCGGACCGCACCGAGGATCGTCCACAGTGGTCACTTCGACGGACCCGACGCCGGTGATGACCGCTGCTTTCACTTGACCGCTCCCAACGAAAGGCCCTGGACGAGCTTGTCCTGGGCGGCGAACCCGGCGATGAGCACCGGCAGAGACACCACGACCGCGGCCGCGCACACCTTCGCCAGGAACAGGCCCTGGGAGGTGACGAACCCGGTCAGGTACACGGGCGCGGTACCGGCGACGACACCGGTCAGCACCCGTGCGAAGAGCAGCTCGTTCCAGCTGAAGATGAAGCAGATCAACGCCGTCGCCGCGATTCCGGGCATCGCGATCGGTGCCACCACGCGGCGCAGGATCGTGATCAGCCCGGCCCCGTCGATGGAAGCGGCCTCAAGAATCTCGCGCGGCACCTCGGAGAGGAACGAGCGCATGAGCCACACCGCGATCGGCAGGTTCATCGAGCAGTACAGCAGCGTGAGGAACGAGATGTTGTCCAGCATCCCGGCGAACTGGGCGATCAGGTAGATCGGCAGCAACGCCGCGACGACCGGCATCATCTTGGTGGACAGGAAGAAGAACAGCACGTCGGTCCACTTCTCGACCGGCTTGATCGACAACGCGTAGGCCGCCGGAATCGCCAGCAGCAGCACGATGATCGTCGACCCGATCGAGGCGCTGAACGAGTTGAGCAACGGCGGCCAAGCACCGGCGTTGAAGAACTCCGTGTAGCCGTCCAAGGTCAGCGGCGCCGCGATGGAAGGCGAGTTCGTCGCAGCGTCCGTCTCGCTGTGCAGTGACGTCAGGAACATCCAGGCCACGGGCGCGAAGAACACGAGACCGCAGAACCAGGCGAGCACACCCCAAATCCGGTTCATCGCTTCTCCTCCTTGAACAGCGAGGACACCGTGCGCAACGCGAACGTCGCGATGATGATCGAACCCGCCACCACGATCACGCCGGCCGCGGAGGCCTCGCCGTACTCGTGGGCCTGGTAGAAGGTCTGGTAGATCATGTACGGCAGGTTCGCCGTGCCCAGACCACCGGACGTGATCGTGAAGACCGCGTCGAAGTTCTGCACGATGTAGATCGACCCGAGCAGCCCGCCGAGCTCCAGGTACTGCCGCAGGTGCGGGAACGTCAGGTACCGGAAGATCTGGAACGGCGAGGCGCCGTCGATCGTGGCTGCCTCAACGGGTTCGATCGGCTTCGACTGCAGACCCGCCAGCAGGATCAGCATCATGAACGGCGTCCACTGCCACACCAGCGACAACACGACCGCCGACATCGGCATCGAGCTGATCCAGTCGGGCTGTACCGAGAAGCCGAGCCAGTTCAGGATTCCGTTGAACAGGCCGTACTCCGGGTTGTAGAGCACGTGCTTCCAGATCAACGCCGCCGCGACCGGCACCACGAGGAACGGCGCGATGAGCATGGTGCGCACGAACCCGCGACCCCGGAACTTCTTGTCCAGCAACAGAGCCAGGCCGAGACCCAGCACCAGGCTGATCAGCACGACCGACGCCGTCAGCACGATCGTGTTCACGACGGAAGACCGCAGGTCCGGATCGGTGAACACGTTGACGTAGTTGTCGAACCCGGCGAACCCGCGGTTGGTGGGATCGAGCGAGTTCCACTTCAGGAACGAGATGACCAGCGTCGCCACGAACGGCAGCTGCGTCACGATGATCAGGAAGACGAGCGCGGGCAGCAGAGGTGCCCGCGTCGACCACTTCGCGTACTTCCTGCGGGGGGCGGGAGGCGGCCGGTCGACGACCGACCGCTCTGCCCGCGTGATCACAGCCATCCCGGGGCTCCCATCACTGGCCCTTGTACTTCGAGGCGACCTTCTCCGCGAGCCCCTGGCCGTTGTTCAAGGCGTCGTCCACCGTGACCGCGCCCGCGATCGCCGAGCTGATCTGCTGCGACACCTGGGTGCCCAGGTCGGTGAACTCGGGGATGCCGACGAACTGGATGCCGGGCGCCGGCCGCGGCTGCACACCGGGGTCGAGCGGCTTCGCACCCTTGATCGCGGCCTCTGCCTGCGCGGAGAACGTGCCGGAGGACTGCTTGTACTCGGCGCGCTGGTAGGTCGAGGAACGCTTGCCGTCCGGGACCTTCGACCAGCCGAGGTTCTTGCCGACGAGCTCCTCGTAACCCTTGCCGGACGCCCACGAGATGAACTTCCAGGCCGCGTCCTGCTTCTTCGACGCCTTCTGGATGCCGAACGCCCAGGTGTAGAGCCAGCCGGAGCTGTCGGTCTTCACGACCGGCGCCTGGGTGAAGCCGAGCTTGCCCTTGACCGGAGAGTCGTTGGCTTCCAGCAGGCCGGCGGCGACCGTGGCGTCGTACCACATCGCGACCTTGCCCTGCGTCATGTTGTTGAGGCACTCGGCGAACCCGGCCTGCGGAGCACCCGCCTCGCCGTAGTTGCGCACGAGGTCGACGTAGAACTTGGTGGCCTCCTTGAACTCCGGCGCGTTGACCTGCGCCTGCCAGTCCTTGGTGAACCACGTGCCGCCGAAGGTGTTCACGACCGTGGTGAGCGGTGCCATGACCTGGCCCCAGCCCGGCTGGCCGCGCAGGCAGATGCCGCGAACCTCAGGCGTGGCAACCTTCTGAGCCGCTTCCGCGACCTGCTGCCACGTCGGCTTGTCCGGCAGCGTGACGCCCTTGGCCGCGAAGATGTCCTTGCGGTACATGAGGAACGACGACTCGCCGTAGAACGGCTGCGCGTACACCTTGCCGTCCGCGGCCGTCAGCGACTGCTTGATCGGCGGCAGGATGTCGGCCTGGTCGAACGCGCTGTCCTTCGCCACGAAGTCGTCCATCGGCGCGAGCCAGCCGTTCTTGGCGTACATCGGCGTCTCGTAGTTGGAGATCGTCGCGACGTCGTACTGCCCGGCCTGGCTGGAGAAGTCCTGGCTGATCTTGTCGCGCACGTCGTTCTCGGGCAGCACGGTGAAGTTGACCTTGATACCGGTGTCCTTGGTGAAGTTGTCCGCGGTGAGCTTCTGCAGGTCCTGCATCTGCGGGTTGTTCACCATCAGCACGTTCACCGAGTCGGAGCCGCTGCCCCCACCACCTCCGGCGCCCGCGCAAGCGGAAGCCAAGAGCAACACGGCGGTGGCGGCCCCGAATGTGCGTAGGGGTGTGCGGATCGACAACATCGTCTTTCCTTCCGGGGGATCGTTTCCGGGCACGCTGAGGAGAGCCCGGCAAAAAAACTCGGGGGTGTTGATTTCGGGTGCGGCTGGAAAGTGCTCAGGCCCTGAGCACTTTGGGCCCGAGCAGGGTGTAGCGGTGGGCCTCGTGGGCGGAGAGGCCGCTGTCGGTGACGATCGCTTCGAGGTCGCTGACCTCGGCGAATCGATGAAAACTGGAGACGCCGAACTTCGTGTGCGTGCCGACGAAGATCTTCCGCCGGGCGACGCTGAGCGCTTTGGCCTTGACCGCGCCGACCGCCGGATCGGGCGTCGTCAGGCCGTGCTCGCGGGAGATCCCGTTCGCACCGATGTAGGCGAGGTCGATCACCATCTCGCCGAGCATCCTGGTGGTCCAGTGGTCCACAGTGGCCAGTGTGTGGCCGCGAACCCTCCCGCCCAGCAACAAGACCGTGCAGGACGGGTGCTCGGACATCGCCGCGGCGGTCGGCAGCGACGCCGTGATGATCGTGAGCGGGTTGGACGTGGGCAACGCCTCGGCGACGAGCTGCGGCGTGTAGCCCTCGTCGATGAACACGGTCTCGGCGTCGTCGATCCGTTCGGCCGCGGCCTTCGCGATGCGCCGCTTCTCCGGCACGTGCGACCCGGCGCGGAACCTCAGGCCCGTCTCGAAGCCGGCGCTCTCGACCGGGATGCCGCCACCGTGCGTGCGGCGCACCAGCCCGTGCTCGTCGAGCACCCGCAGGTCCCGCCGGACGGTTTCGGGCGCGACCTGCAGTTCCTGCGCCATCTCGACCACGTCGACGCGGCCGTCGGCGCGGGCCCTGGCCAGGATGCGCCGTTTGCGTTCCTCGGCTCGCATGTCACCTGCCCACTCGGCTCTTGGGTTGCCCGTTCGGGCCGTGCATGAATGAAACACCCTCGAAACACTGTGGTCGGCACCACAACTGGGTGACATCCTGCCCGGTTTTTGCCCGGTTCGCCGTGTGTGACGCCTCGTTCACGCAGGTCGACCAGACTGGGCGCGCCCGAACCGCCCCGCGCGTGTGCCCGGATGGCCTCCAGACGGCTGGTGAATTCGGTGGAACCGGGCGGCGCGGGGCGCAGTCCAACACGGACCGACGAGGGGGATCGAGACGCATGAAGTGGCTCGCGGGCCTGTTCGCCCTGGTGATCTTGGGATGCGGCTGCTTGCTGGGGATGACTGGTTTCACGAAGTTCGATCCCTCGGCCAAGGAGGTCGCGGACCGGGGGGTCGCGCGCGTGGCCGACTGCAAGAGCAGTGGGCCGGTGAGCATCCACGGCTTCGGCAACTGGTGGATCTGCCAGGCCGACGTCACGTGGGAGAGCGGGCGCCAGACGCGGGTGACGGCCGAACCAGGCCAGCTCACTCCGTCTGACGAGGAAGTACCCGTGGTGCAAAGAGGTGAGCAGAAGGTCCGCAACGGTTCCGGCAACCCGCCGGTGTACCGGGCGGACTTCGAACCCAGCATCGCGCTCGGGCTCGGCTCGTTGCTCGGCGGGATGGGCATTGGTGCGATCGGGGCGCTGGCCGTTTTGGGCACGGTGGCTTCCCGCGGCAAGAAGGCACAGGAGAGGGAGTAGATGAACCCGGCAGCAGCTGACCCTGACGCGTTGATGCGTCAGTGGAACGAGCAGATCCAGACGAAGCTTCGGCAGGCCGACGAGATGAAGCAGGTCGCGAACGCCGTCAAGGTGACGCAACGTTCGTCCGACGGCTCGGTGTCCGTCACCGTCGACCAGAACGGCATCGTCTCGGCGCTGGATCTGACCGACGCGGCGTTGCGGAAACAGCCCGCGCAGCTGTCGTCCGAGATCCTCACCGCGATGCGGACCGCTCAGGCGCAGATCGCGTCGCGCATGCAGGAGGTCATGGCGCCGATCATCGGTGACGACTCCGCGACCATGGGCGCGCTGATGGGCGGCTACCACGAGCGCTTCCCCGAGCCCGAGCCTGAAGAGCCGGTTCGCGAGCGTTCTCCCCGTCCGGATGACGACGACTTCGGCGGGCACAACTTCGCCCGTGACGACAAGGGCTGGTGATCATGACTGCGGCAGGTTTCAACGTCCACACGCAGGCGATGCGCGAGCACGCCAAGCGGCTGGACGGCATCGTGAAGCAGATCGAGACGGCGCAGCAGGCCATCGGACAGGCGCAGATCAACGGTGCCAACGCCTACGGCATCCTGTGCAGCCCGTTGCTGGAGCCGATCATGGGCACGGTCGAGGCTGCTGGGGTGGCGGCGATCGGTGCCTCGCACGGCGTTGTGGACGCCACTGTGGACGGTGTCAACGGCATGGCCGACATGTACGACGCCGCCGACAAGGCCGTCGAGGGCAGGTTGAAGAAGATCGTCGAGAAGCTGGGGGAGCTGACCTCATGACCGCACCGAACCCGTTGGTGGCCAAGGCTCCTGACGCTCCCGGCGGACTGGCCGGCATCAACCTGATCGAGCCCGCTGCGGACGCGGTCTCCGCGATCCAGCGCGGTGACTGGGCGGAGGCCGGCATCAACGTCCTCGGCGCGGGCATCGACGCGCTGGGCTTCGTCACGGACCCGTTCGGCACGCTGCTGTCGTCGGCGTTCGCGTGGTTCATCGAGCACGTCGAACCGTTGACGTCGATGCTCAACTCGCTCGCGGGCAATCCTGGTGTGATCAACCAGAACGCCGCCACCTGGGGCAACGTCGCCGATTACCTGAAGAAGGCCAGCGAGGAGATGTCGCGGATCGTCGACTCCGACACCGCGCAGTGGCAGGGTGCCGCGATCGCCGCCTACACGTCGGTGGCGAAGCTGGAAGCGCAGGGCGTGAAGGCCGCGGGCATCGCGGCGGAAGGTGTCGGCGCCGCGCTCGTCGGTGCTGGAGTGGCCGTGGCGACGGTGCGGACGATCGTGCGCGACCTGATCTCGATGGCGATGTCCGAGCTGGTGCAGGCGTTGATCCGGTGGGCTGCCGCGGCGTTGCTGACCGTCGGGCTCGCCACGCCGGGCATCATCGCGGACGGCATTCGCCTGATCATGAAGTGGGCCAAGAAGGTCTCGGACTGGCTCGACAAGGTCATCAAGACCATTCGCGGCCTGTCCAAGTGCATCGACACGATCTTCAAGACCCTCGACAAGGTCAAGGAAGTCCTGAAGGGCGTCATGCCGAAGGCGTCCGGCCCGTTCACCGAGATGTTCGAGAACATCGCGACCGGCGCCGTCAACACCACAGCCACCGGCGTGGTCAAGAACCTCCCCACCGAGTCCGCCAAGGTCGACGACTCGGCGTACGCGACTCGCTGATGGGCGTTGCTCCCCGTCCCCCTCGGCCGGGGAGCAACGTCCGGTTCAGCTCAGCCAGGCCGCCGCGTCGGGCGGGAGCTGGCCGTTGGTCAGCGGGATGCTTGACAACGTTGGCGTGGCGGGCAGATCGATCGGCTGGTCCGACAGGTTGACGATCGTGGTGTGGTTGTTGCGGCGGAACGCCAGCACGTTCTCGCCCAGGTCCAGCCACTCCAGGTCGCCGTCGATCGCACGGCGTTGCGCGAACACCTCGCGGTACAGGCTGAGCATCGATTCCGGGTCGTCGGTCTGGGCCGCGACCGAGAAGTCCTGCCAGCTTTCGGGCTGCGGCAACCAGCTCGGACCGTCCTCCGAGGACCAGGGGAGTGGCACGCGGCAGCCGTCGCGGCCTCGGTCGGTGAAGCCCGAGCGATGCCAGACCGGGTCCTCGCGCAGCTCGTCCGGCAGGTCCTCGACTTCCCAGAGACCCAGCTCCTCGCCCTGGTAGACGTAGACGCCGCCGGGAAGTGCCGCGGTGAGCATGATCGCCGCGCGGGCCCTGCGCGTGCCGAGCTCGAAGTCGGTCGGGGCGCCGTGTTGCCTGTCCGCGAAGGAGAAACCGGTCTTCTCGCGGCCATAGCGGGTCACGTGCCTGGTGACGTCGTGGTTCGAGAGCACCCAGGTCGGTGGCGCGCCAACGGGTTCGTGCGCGTCGAGGGTGTCGTCGACGACCTGGCGCAGCTCCTGGGCGTTCCAGGGGCAGCAGAGGAAGTCGAAGTTGAACGCGCTGTGCATCTCGTCCGGGCGCAGGTACCGGGCGAACCGGATCGGGTCGGGCAGCCACATCTCGCCGACCAGGATCCGGTCGCCGTCGTACTCGTCGACGATCTCGCGCCACCGGCGGTAGATCTCGTGCACGCCGTCCTGGTCGGAGTAGGGCTGCTCGGCGTCCGGGCGGCTGAAGTCCTTGACCAGGCCGTCCGCCACGTCGATGCGGAACCCGTCGACGCCGCGGTCGAGCCAGAACCGCAGGATGTCCTCGAACTCGTCCTCGACGGCCTGGTTCTCCCAGTTGAAGTCCGGCTGCTCGGCGGCGTAGAGGTGCAGGTACCAGCGGCCGTCCGGGAGCTTGCTCCACGCCGGGCCACCGAACCGCGACTTCCAGTCGTTGGGGAGCTCTTCGGTGTCCCGGATGTGGAAGCGATCCCACAGACCGTTCTTGAACCACGGGTGCTGGTCGCTGCAGTGGTTCGGGACGAGGTCGATGATGATCCGGATGCCGAGGCCGTGCGCGTCGGCGATGAGTTTCTCGGCGTCGGCGAGGGAACCGAAGACCGGTTCGATGTCGCGGTAGTCCGCCACGTCGTAGCCGCCGTCGGCGAGCGGGCTCGGATACCAGGGGTTGAGCCAGATCGCGTCGAAGCCGAGGCTCGCGATGTGCTGGAGCTTGGCGCGGAGGCCGGCCAGGTCGCCGATGCCGTCACCGTTGCCGTCCGCGAAGCTCCGGAGGTAGACCTGGTAGATGGATGCGTTGCGCCACCAACTCATCTGGGGTCCTTTCAGCCTTTTACGCCGCCCGCGGTGAGCCCCGCGAGGATGTGCCGCTGGAACGCCAGGAACAGGGCGACCATCGGCAGGCTCGCCAGCACGAGGCCCGCGAGCAGGAGGTTGATCGGGGTGTCCGGCGCGAAACGCTGCAGGGCAACGCTGAGCGTCTGCTTCGCCGGGTCGGGGAACACGAGCAGCGGCCAGATGAAGTCCTTCCAGGCCGCGACGACCGCGAAGATCGAGACGACGGCGAGGATGGGCCGCGAGATCGGCAGGATGATCCGGACGAGGGTCGTCCAGGCGTTCGCGCCGTCGATCCTGGCTGCTTCCAGCAGTTCTTCGGGGATCTGGTCGAAGAAGCGCTTGAGCAGGTAGACGTTCAGGGCGTTCGCGGCGGCCGGGAACCAGATGCCCGCCGGGTTGTTGAGCAGGTCGAGGTCGGTGAGGGTGAGGTAGACCGGGACGAGCAGCGCGGTGGCGGGCAGCATGAGCGTGGCCAGCATCAGGCCCATGATCACGTTGCCGAAGATCGGGCGCAGTTTGCTGAGCGCGTAGGCCGCCGGGACGATGACGGCCATCTGCACTGCCCACGCGCCGATCGCGACGACGAACGTGTTGAGGAAGAACCGGCCGAGGTCCATGTAGTTCCAGGCGTTGACGTACGCGCCCGGTTCCCACGTCTGCGGAAGGATCGTCGGGGGTTGCTGGGCGAGCTCGGCCGGTGGCTTGAACGCGCCGAGCAGCACCCAGATCAGGGGGAGCAGGAACGCCGCGGTGAACAGGAACAGCGTGATCGTGAGGACTGCCCAGTAGAGCTTGCCGGTGCCTCTGGTGAGGGTCCTCATGCGTCGGCCTTCCTGGTGATCTTCAGGTAGAGGAAGGAGAAGACGGCCAGCACCGTGAAGAGGATCAGGCTCAGCGCACTCGCGGTGCCGAAGTCGTTGTAGTAGAAGGCGTAGCGGTAGAGCAGGAGGAGCACGGTGACGGTGGACTCCTCCGGGCCGCCGCCGGTCATGACGAACGGCTCGGTGAAGATCTGCATGGTCGCCACGACCTGGAGCAGCAACAGCATCAGGATCACGAACTTGGTCTGCGGGATCGTGACGTGCCAGATCTTCTTGAGGATTCCGGCGCCGTCCAGGTCCGCGGCCTCGTACAGCTCACCGGGGATCGTCTGCAGCGCGGCCAGGTAGATCAGCGTCGCCGAGCCCATGTTCGCCCAGGTGATGACGAGAACCAGGCTGATCATGCTGGTGCTGCTGGAGTCGAGCCATTGGGACGTCGGCAGGCCGAGTCCTCTCAGGACTGAGTTGAACAGGCCCGGTCCCGGGTCGTAGAACCACTTCCACAGCAGGGCCGTGACGACCGGTGGCAGCATGACCGGCAGGTAGACCAGGAGGCGGAAGTAGCCCTTGGCGTGCCGCAGTTCGTTGAGCACCACGGCGGTGAGGAACGGGACGCCGAAGCCGATGACCAGGGCGAGAACCGTGAAGTACAGCGTGTTGCGCCACGCCACCACGAACAGCGGATCCGCGAGGAGTCGTTCGAAGTTCTCCCAGCCCACCCAGTCGGGGCTCGTGACGAAGTTGACCTGCTGGAAGCTCAGGACCACCCCGCGCACGACGGGCCACCAGGAGAAGATCGCGAAGACGACCAGCGCGAGGCTGAGGAAGCCGTACGCGGTGACGTGGCGCCGCACTTACTTCACCTGGGCCAGTACGGCGTTGACCTTGGTCTCCGCGTCCTTGAGCAACGCGGCGTGGTCGGCGTCGGAGTTGGTGAGAGTCGCCTGCACAACGGAGTCGAGGATCGCGTAGACCTGTTGTGCCTGCGGCGGTTCGAGCGTGCCCTTGGTCTGCTCCGAACCGTCCACATAGGCCTGGAAGTTCTTGACCGGCATCGTGGCGAACTTGCCCTTGAGCTCTTCCTGCTGCTGCCGCGGCGCACCGGTCCAGATGTCGGCGATCGGCGGGATCGGCAGGCCGACGGGCTGGCCGCGGTCCTTGTACTTCTGCAGGTTCGCCTCGAGGCGGTCCGGGTTCAGGTACTTCCACTGGATCCACTTCAGGCCGGCCTTGATCTTCTCCGGCGTGGCCTTGGGGTTGATCATGTAACCCTCGCCGCCGAGCAGAGTGCCCTTCTGCCCCGGGATCGCGGCCAGGCCGTAGTCGTCGTACTTGCCCTTGAACTGGTTGACGATCGTGGCGACGTTGTCGGGTGCGGCGAGGTACATGCCGAGCTGGCCCGCGCCCATCATGTTCTGCACGTCGCCGATCTCCAGGAGCTGCTTCTCGCCCATGGAGTTGTCGTCCCAGCGCATCTCCTTGAGACGGCGCAGGACTTCGCGGCCCTTGTCGTTGTTGAAGTCGGCGACGTACTTGTCGCCGTCCTTCTTCGCGATGTCACCGCCGACGGACTTCATCCAGGTGGTGAAGTGCCAGCCGCCCTGGTTGCTCTTGCTGTACTCGGCAAAGCCTGTGACACCAGCGTCTTTGAGCTTCTTGGCCGCTGTTCTCACCTCGTCCCAGGTCTTCGGCGGCTGGTCCGGGTTCAGGCCGGCCTTGGTGAAGTTGGTGCGGCTGTAGAGCAGACCCATCGTGTAGTTCGCGGTGGGCAGCCCGTAGACCTTGCCGTCGGCCGTGAAGACGTCTTTGAGCTCCTGCTTGAGGTCGCCGTAGTGGGGCACGTCCTTGACGTAGCTGGTCAGGTCGGCGGCCTGTTTGCGCTGGATGAGCGCCGCGGGATCGGTGAAGTAGACGTAGAAGACGTCCTCCAGCTGCCCGCCGGCGAGCTTGGCGCTGAACGTCTTCGGGTCCATGAACCCCTCGTGCGGAACGAGGTCGATGTCCGGGTTCGCCTTCTCGAACTCCGCCACGTCCTCGTCGAAGACCTTGCGGTCGAACGCCTGGGTCTGGGGCGGCTGGCCGTTGATGTTGATCTGGACCTTGCCGCCGGGCTCGGTCGTGGAACCGCTCCCACAGCCAGCGACCAGGACACAGCCCAGCAGCACGGCAGCGGACTTCTTCATGGTGGGGCCGCCCTTCTCGCGAGCGCGTCGATGTGACGGCGACCATAAGTCGTCGTTACATCTGAACGCAATATCTAGACGAAAACTCGCAAGAAGCTGACTGGCTTACCTGACCGGCGCGCTGGAGGCCCTCACCACCAGTTCGGGCTCGAAGAGGAGCTCGTCCGGCGCCACGGTGTTGCCGGAGATCTGGTTGGCGAGGAGCTCGACGGCCGCCCGCCCCATGGCCTCGATCGGCTGACGGACCGTGGTGAGGGGCGGATCGGTGCAGGTCATGAACGCGGAGTCGTCGTACCCGATGATCGACACGTCCTTGGGCACGTCGAGCCCGGCCCTGCGCACGGCCCTGATCGCCCCGAGCGCCAACGGGTCGCTCGCGCAGATGATCGCCGTGACCCCGCGCTGCACCAGCTTCGTCGCCGCCGCCTGACCGCCTTCGAGGCTGAACATGGCGTGCTCGACGTCCGCGCCGCCCTGCTTGGTGATGGCCTCAAGTTTTCGTTGGCTCGGCACGTGGTCCGGCGGCCCGAGCACAGCCCCGATCCTCTTGTGTCCCAATGACGTCAGGTGCCCGTACGCCTGCTCGACCGCGACCGCGTCGTCACACGACACCCGCGGGAACGCCAGGTCGTCTATGGCGGCGTTGACCAGCACCGCAGGCAGTTTCCTGCTCATCATCTGCTGGTAGTGGCCGTGGCTCGCGTCCTTCTGCGCGTACAGCCCGCCGGCGAACACGATCCCGGAGACGTGCTGTTCGAGCAGCAGCTCCAGGTACTCGGCCTCGGTGACCCCGCCGGCCGTCCTGGTGCACAGGACGGGGGTGAAACCGCGTTGCGCGAGCGCGTTGCCGACCACGTCCGCGAACGCGGGGAAGATCGGGTTCTGCAGCTCGGGCAGCACGAGACCGACGAGCCTGGCCCGTTCGCCCCTGAGCTGCGTCGGCCTCTCGTAACCGAGCACGTCGAGCGCGGTGAGGACGGCGCTGCGCGTGGCGTCCGAGACACCCGGCTTGCCGTTCAGCACCCGGCTGACGGTGGCCTCGCTGACCCCGACCTTGGCCGCGACCTCGGCCAGCCTCCGTTGCGTCATGGCGCAAGTGTACGCAAGTTCTTGCGCTCGCTTGCAGCACCATGCTCACCCGCTCGGCAGGCGCCCGAGACGTTAGCGCGCGTTTACCCTCGAAGAGCCGCCACAGCAGGGAGGAGACCGCGATGAGTCCCGAACGCAGCCCAGGCGCGCCTACGCCTGAAGCTCCCTCCGCGCCGAATCAGCGCACCTCTGTGGGAGAACCTGTGAGCAGAGTCGACTGGTTCCGCAGCGCGCCCAACGGCGGCACGGTGTTCGTGGCGCAAGAAGGCTCGGACTGAGTCAGTCGCGCATCTCTCGCCACAGCAACGCGATGCCGTGTCCGGGAAGCACCCACGAGCGCACGTAGAGATCGCTCAGGTCTTCCGCGCTCAGCCACTGCGCGGGCAGCGTGTTGGAGCGGAATGTGAACGGCATGACGCTGAACTCCTGCTCCGGCGCGTGATCGACGGCGAGGCTGCGTACGTCGAACGTGATCCGTTCCACGTACGACGGGTAGGGGGACTGCCAGTAGCAGAAACCGTCACTGGTGCGCTGGAGCGTGCGCGAGTTGATGGTCAGCCCGCAGATCGCCCGCACCACGTGATCGTCCGCGATGCCGCTGAGGTCGCACTCGAAGATGCGCAGGTCTCCGAGGTGGTTGTGCGAGCTCAGCTTCGGCAACGGGCCCATGGCCTCGCGGAAGAACGTCAGGTAGTTCGGCCACTGGTCGAACCGCACCTCCACCGGCGGGATCTGGCTCGGTTCCGCGGAACGCCGGTTGTTGTCGTGGTCGATGTAGTCGATCGCGATCTGGGTCGAGTGGAGCATGTCGTCGACCGAATCCAGGAACTGCGAGGGATCTGGGATGAAGTACAGCTCGAACAGCGGGAACCGGCAGGCCGCGCTGATCGTGTCGCGGAGCAGCACGCTGCTCGTGACGAAGAGGACGAACCGGTCGACCGGCACGGTGTGGCGGAACTGGTAGCTCTGCGTCGTTACCAGGTGGTAGGCCTTGGCGTCGATGCCCTGCAGTTCCAGCTTCACCGTGGTGTTCGTGCTGATCGTCAGGTCGCCGCCCTGGGGATGCACTCCCTCGCCGCCGAGCAGCCCGGACACGACGTCCTGGTTCGCCTCGTTCGCACCGTAGATCGAGGACAGGAACGTCCTGAGCACCTCGCTCGGCAGCAGGTGGGCGAGGATGTTCGGGCCCGAGATCCGGCCCAGCTCCACCACCAGCCGCTGGTGCAGGAACAGTTCGTACGCCAACAGTCCCAATCCGGCGAGAGTGGGCAACGGCCAGGCCACCGCAAAAACCTGCCGCAGCAGTTCGCCGGCGGGGGAGGCGGGGCGCCACAGCTGCGTCGCGGCGAGCCCCGCGACGGCCACGACGAGCAGGGCTAAGGCGGCGACGACCGCCCGCCTGCGCCTGCGGGTCTGAGCCGTCACCACGTGGTCGCCGCCCCCTCACTCCACCGGCTGTCCATACATGGTGGGAGTGAGGCGGCATTCGCGCCAGAGCCTTTCGGCGGACGCCGTACTAGGTGGTGCCCCGCGACCGGGGCCATCTCGGCTCGTCGTGGTCTCCCACGTAGGTGGTCAACGTGGCCTTGGGCTCAGCGTCGTCAGTGACGATGTCGTTGTACAGACCGAGCAAATGCGTGGTCATCGCGGTCTTCGCGCCGGCCTCGTCTCGGCGGCGGAGGAACCAGATCACCTGTTCGTGCTCGTTGGCCGACCTGTTGTGGACCTCGCGGGACGGGTGCGCGTGCCGCTTGCAGTCCTGCAGACCCGGCACGAGCGCCTGGTACATCTCCTCCAGCAGCTCGTTGTGGCTCGCCCGGATCAGCGCCAGGTGGAACTCCTCGTCCGACTCGATCACTTCCTGCTGGTCGTCGACCGGGGCGCGCTGGTAGCGGCGATTGAGCTTCGCGAGCTCGTCCAGTTCGCCGTCGCCCGCGCGGACCGCGGCGAGAGCCGTCGCGGTGGTCTCCAGTGAAATGCGCACTTCCAGCAGGTCGGTCGCGGAGAACCGCTTCGCCGCCAGCCTGCCCTCGAGGTGTTCCTCGATCGCCGCGAGATCGGTCCGGCGCACGTACCAGCCCAGGCCACGACGCACCTCGACGATGCCCTGCAGCTGCAACCGCTGCAGAGCTGTACGCAGCGAGCTCCGCGCGACATCCAACATACGGGCGAGTTCGGGTTCGGTGGGGAGCCGGTCACCGGCCTTGAGTGCACCGCCGATGATCTGCTCACGGAGCTTCTGCTCGATCAGCTCCGGCAGCGGGCGACGCGAGTCGGGCGAGAGCGCCCAGCTCTCGCCGAGGTGTGCGTCGTCGGCGGGCATTGGTTCAGTCTAGGGCTCTTGCCGTCTGGTTGCAACTTGTCTGGCAACCTGGCGACCGTTGACAGACAACCGACCGCGCGGGACTCTTATGTCATGCGAGACGCCTGGGATCGCCCACACCCAGGAGCACGGGCTCGCTAGTCGGGAGGGATCGAGATGTCCGCAGGGAGTGCACTCGGAATCGCCGCCGCCGTCGCAGTCGCCGTCACCGCGATCGGATGGCGCACCGTGTTGACGATGCTCGCCGTCTCCATCGTCGCGCTTGCCGTAGTCGGCTTCGTGAACGTCACCAGCATCATGCTGAGCTGATGTCGGGGAGGGGAGACAGATGCCCGCGTCACCTGGAATCCGCAGGTGACGCGGGCATCGGCCTGTTTGAGGGGTGTCGGCTATCACAGCGTTGCCAGTTACCGGTACGCTTCCGCGCTTGTACGAGGGCGACATCGATTCTTGGTGCCGCCCCAGACCTCATTGGCGTCGGGCACGCAAGTACAAGGTTGTGTCGGTGATTGGTTCGGCGGTGCCGACTTTCGCGAGCACGCATGTGATGCATGCGTCCATCGCGCCCGCCAGCGTGCTGGTCGACGAGCGGCGGACGCTCTACCGGCTCGCGGGCGAGATCTTCGCGCCCGGTGTGCAGTTGTCGGACAAGCTGGTGGATCACCCGGCGATCCGCTACGAGCTCGGTCGTGCCCTCGCCGGCCATGACGACCTCACGGCGGAGACGTTGTTCGAGGCTGCGAGGATCGACGTGCGTGACGCTGCGGGCGTCGACGTCGTGTCGGATTCGCAGGCGACTCACAAGCTGGCCACCCCGTTGCGAATCATCGCGCCGCCTGGAGCACGTCCGCAGGTGCTGACCGAAGCCGACGGCGAGCGTTTCACCGCCGCTCTCGCGCTGGTCGGCGAGGCGGTGCGGCTGTTCAGACGGCTGGCGCTGGAGATGTCCGACGACCTCCTATCTCATCTCGACCTGTTCGCCGTTCTCAAGGCGGAGACTTCAGGTGGCGTCGTGTCCGCGTCGACGCGGTACATGCCCGGCCTGGTGCTGATCGACGAGCCGGCGACCGCGATCGAGATCGTCGAGGCACTCGTGCACGAGTGCTCCCATCTCAAATTCTTCGACTTCGCCGTCACCCGCGAATTCCTCGACGGTGCGCGGGCGGAAGAAGCCGACCATTTCGTGAACTCGTGGTCCAAGGCCGACTGGCCACTGGAGCAGACGTTCGCCGCTTGGCACGCCTACACGGCGCTTGCCCAATTCTTCCGCGTGTGCGGTTCCCAGGAGCTCAGCCAGGTCTCCCTGCTGCCGAAGGCGCAGGACCGCGCTGCCGAGATCGGTCGGTGGCTCGTCGCGCACGAGGCCGATCTGCGCTCGGACGCGCGCTGGCTCCTGTACGCGCTGCTCGACCACGTTTCTCCAGGTCACGTCGATGAGATGCCGTCCTCTGTGAACGGTGCGACACTCCCGGACGTATGCCTCGTAAATGGTCACTTCCAGCTGGCACCCGGACTGAGGCTCGCCCAGGCGGCGTCAGGGCGAATGGTGGTGGCGAGGGCAGGACGCCCTCTTGACATCTTCTGGCTCGACGCGGACTCCAGCTGGGCCATAGCCCAGTTCGACGACGAAAGCGCCACGATAGAGGCGGCCGCGATGGTGGCCGTTGCAGTCGAAGAGTGGAGTGCTTCAGAAGGCGCCGTGATCCGGCGCTTGAACGTCGCGCTCGGATCGCTCGAAAACGCATCTCTCGTTCGAGCCAGGGGACGAATCATCCCATTCGAGAAGGATCCGATGACGTGACCCCGAACCAGCCAGTCCGCTCGCCCATGACGCCTCCGACGCAGGGCGGGCGCACCCCGCAACTTCCCAGTGGTGTGGGTCCAGTGGTTGGTCAGCCTGTGAACCAGGTTGATTTCTTCCGGCACATGCCCAATGGCGGTGCCACGGTTTACCTGCGTCCATCCGAGGTCGCGCAGACCGACTGATGCTTCGTTGACTTTCGCGGGAGGGGACCGGTGCACCGGTCCCCTCCCGCGTTTGGTCGTTCGGGACTCAACTTCACAGGGGCATAACAACTGGGCCACAAGGCGTACCTGAGACCGCCTCTTCACCCGTTAGGGGGACGTCGATGGTCTTAGATCTCGGCATCCCGCCGAACCCCAACGGAGTAACCCGATGCGCCTGACGCCCCTGAGAAGATCCGGCCTGCTCGGTGCCGCCGCCCTGGTTGCCGTGGCCACCCTCTCCCTGGTGACCACCGCGTTCGCCCAGCCCGACAAGCCGGCTCTCGACTCCGGTGACCAGCGCGCGGTCGCTTACGACGGCAACGTCGAGTGGAACTGGAAGACGGCCTGCACCGTCGGTGGTCTGACCGGCACGTCCATCACCTCGGACAAGTTCACGTTCACCGGCGGCAAGGGCACTCCGGACGTCGACATCACCGTGATCCCCTCCGGTGTGACGATCACCGGCGTCGTGGTGAAGGGCGGGGACGCGTACAACGTCTACCTCGCCGACAAGCTCGGGGCGCTGCCGTGGAACGACCTGCGCTCGCCGTTCAACAACGGCGGCCAGATCCCCGGTATCAGCCACTGGTACGCCTGCGGTGTCGACAAGGAGCAGACGTCGAGCAGCAGCTCGTCAACGACCTCGTCCTCGACCGTGACGCACTCGTCGACCCCGAGCTCGTCCGAGACGACGACGCCGTCTTCCTCGGAGGTCGTGACCACCACGACCACCACGACGACGGTGGCTGCGCCGGTTGACGAGGACCTGGCCTCGACCGGGTTCGGGTCCGCCTGGCTGGTCGGGCTGGGTGCCGCTCTGCTGGCCGCCGGTGCCGCCGTGCTGCTCGTGCTGCGCAGGCGTCGCGCCTAGGAGCTCTCAGCTGAACGCCGGAGGAGCCTGGACGGCTGCTCCGGCGTTCGTGCGTTCGGGTGCATGACGGATGCGGCGTGGCGATGGGCTTGGATCCCGGCCATGCCGAGATCGTTAGCCGCCTTCGCCGGGGCCCTGTTCGTGCTGATCGTGTCGACCGCCACCGCGCAGGCGGCCGACGCAGGGGACTCGCGGGCCACCGTGCACGAGAAGAGTGTCGAGACCTGTGCGGCCGCTGGGCTCGCCGGTACGACGATCGCGCCTGCTTCGGTCAAGGCGGACGTCAAGGAGGGCACGTACATCGACGTGCTGGACCACACCGGGATCACCTCGGTCGTGGTCGTCAGCAGCTCCGGCTACAACGTCTACCTCGCCGGGAAGCTGGCGAAGGGATGGGCGGACCTGCACGCGCCAGTCGACTCCGGGCGGCTGCCGGAGAAGATCACCGCGTGGTTCGCCTGCGGCACGGTCACCGAGCCGCCCAGCAGCAGCGTGCCGACGTCGCCGAGCAGCACCACGCCGCCGAGCAGCACCACGCCGCCGAGCAGTGCGACTGCCACTCCCGTGCCGACGACGACCGCGCCCGCCTCGAAGGACGAGCTCGCGGCCACCGGGTTCGGGTCGGCCTGGCTGCTCGGGCTGGGTGCCGCGCTTGTGGCTGCGGGTGCCGCGGTGTTGCTGGTGTTGCGCAGGCGGCGCGCCTAGGAGTTCTCGATCAGCAGGCCCCACAGGGTGCCGAAGAGGATGCGCACTTCGACGTGGAACTCCACGTCCTGAGGAGCCGCCCCGCCGCCGTAGATGTCCGCGGTGCGCTGGGCGGCCTCGGGACCGGCTTCACCGGCCAGGCAGGCCAGGTCCCAGGCGACGGGGCCGCGCCAGGTGTCCTCGAAGTCGAGCCACACCGGGCCGGCCGCGGTCATCAGCAGGTTGCCGTGGTGCGGATCGCCGTGCAGTGGTTGGACGTCGTTGTAGTGCGCGTCCCAGAACTCCAGGAGCTCGGAGCGGCGTGTGTAGAACGGCTCCAGGTCCGGAACACCCCGCGCGGACAGATAAGCGAGCGTGTTGTCGGTGTCGTCCAGAGGACCGCGAGTGGGCAGCGAGCCGTCGTAGTGGCGAAGTTCGGCGTGCAGGTCGGGCAGCATCTTGAGCACGTCGGGGCGCGACAGCTCTGCGGAAGGGTCGTGCGGGACGTAGGTGCTGAACGCCAGAACGAAGCCGTCGACCACATGAGGCCCCGCGGGTAGCTCTGCGGAAGGCGTCACGACCGGAACGCCGCGCGAGGCCAGAAAGGAAGACACCGAGAGGTCGCGGGCGAAATGCGAGGAGACCGACGGGCGGACGAGGGCCGTGCGTGAGGCGACCCGGGCCACGACCGGGGCCGGGCGCAGGTGCACGATCACGTTGCTGCCGGCCTTCATGACGACGGGGTCTGTGCAGACCACGCCGTGCGAGGCCGCGAACGACACGGCTGCGCGTACGGCTGCTGAGGTGCTCACGGCAAAGAGGCTGGCATCAGCCCTGTGGGAGAAGCGACTCCATTTCCGCGATCTCCTTCTCCTGGTGCGCGATGACGTCCTGCGCCAGCGTGCGAGCGCCTGGATCAGTGCCGGCGGACAGGTGCTTCTTCGCCATCTCCACGGCGCCGCGGTGGTGCAGGATCATCAGCGAGAGCCACTGGCGGTCGAACTCCGTGTCGGAGAGGTCGGCGAGGTTGCCCAGCTCGACCATGCCGTGCGAGTCGGAGTGGCCGTGTGACGAATGCGACGAAGCCTGGACGGGCGCGTTCCAGTCCTTCAACCACCCGTTCATGCGGTCGATCTCGGGCTTCTGCGCCGACGAGATCCGCGTCGCCAGGTCGATCACGCGGGGGTTCTCCGTGCGGGAGGCGACCAGTGCGGTCATCTCCAGCGCTTGCTCGTGGTGCGGCACCATGCCCTGCGCGAACGCGACGTCCGCGGAGTTGTGCGTGGCGGGCGAGCCGCAGGCGGACATGATCAGGACGGAAGCGACAGCGAGGACCATTCGGAGCACGGCGGCAGGATACGTGTGACGTGCGCTACGCCGCTGGCAGGCGGCCATGGCCCACCCGAATGGAGCTGATCGGCTCCGTCTAATATCCCGGGGAGTTTCCCGAACGAACTGGTCCCACCAAGGCCTGGAGGCACCGTGACGGCCGTAGCCCCGCAGCCGATCGCAACGCGTCCTTATCCGACGCGCACTGCGGTCAAGGGGTCCTTCCTGCTGCGGATGTTCCGCACCACGGACCACAAGCAGATCGGCATCCTGTACCTGGTCACGAGTTTCGCCTTCTTCATGGTCGGCGGCGCGATGGCCATGCTGATGCGGACCGAGCTGGCCCGTCCCGGCATGCAGTTCCTCAGCCAGGAGCAGTTCAACCAGCTCTTCACGATGCACGGCACCGTGATGCTGCTGCTGTACGCGACGCCGATCGTGTTCGGCTTCGCGAACTTCGTGCTCCCGTTGCAGATCGGCTCGCCCGACGTGGCGTTCCCGCGTCTCAACGCGTTCTCGTACTGGCTGTACCTCTTCGGCGGCCTGATCGTGATGTCCGGCTTCATCACCCCCGGTGGTGCGGCCGACTTCGGCTGGTTCGCCTACACCCCGCTGAGCAACGCGATCCACTCGCCCGGCGTCGGCGCCGACCTGTGGATCTCCGGCCTCGTCATCGGTGGTCTGGGCACGATCCTCGGTGCGGTCAACATGATCACCACCGTGGTCTGCCTGCGCGCGCCCGGCATGACGATGTTCCGCATGCCGATCTTCACCTGGAACATCCTGGTGACGTCGGTGCTGGTGCTGCTCGCGTTCCCGATCCTGACCGCGGCCCTGCTGGGCCTGCTGGCAGACCGGCATCTCGGCGCCCACGTGTTCGACCCCGCCAACGGCGGCGTGATCCTGTGGCAGCACCTCTTCTGGTTCTTCGGACACCCCGAGGTCTACATCGTCGCCCTGCCGTTCTTCGGCATCGTGTCCGAGATCTTCCCGGTGTTCAGCCGCAAGCCGATCTTCGGCTACAACGGCCTGGTCTACGCGACGCTCGGCATCGCGGCCCTGTCTGTTGCCGTGTGGGCGCACCACATGTACGCGACCGGCGCCGTGCTGCTGCCGTTCTTCGCCTTCATGACGTTCCTCATCGCGGTCCCGACCGGCGTGAAGTTCTTCAACTGGATCGGCACGATGTGGAAGGGCCAGCTGACGTTCGAGACGCCGATGCTCTTCTCGATCGGCTTCATCGTCACGTTCCTCTTCGGTGGCCTCTCCGGCATCCTGCTGGCCGCACCCGCGATCGACTTCCACGTGTCGGACACGTACTTCGTCGTCGCGCACTTCCACTACGTGCTCTACGGCACGATCGTGTTCGCGACCTTCGCGGGTATCTACTTCTGGTTCCCGAAGATCACCGGCCGGTTCATGAACGAGCCGCTCGGCAAGCTGCACTTCTGGACGACGTTCATCGGCTTCCACGCGACGTTCCTCGTCCAGCACTGGCTGGGCAACGAGGGCATGCCGCGCCGCTACGCCGACTACCTCGCGTCCGACGGCTTCACGACGCTGAACATGATCTCGACGATCGGTGCCTACATCCTGGGCGCGTCGACGCTGCCGTTCATCTGGAACGTCTTCCGCAGCTACCGCTTCGGTGAGGTCGTCACGGTCGACGACCCGTGGGGCTACGGCAACTCGCTCGAGTGGGCCACCTCGTCCCCGCCGCCGCGGCACAACTTCACCGAGCTGCCCCGGATCCGTTCGGAGCGCCCGGCGTTCGAGCTGCACTACCCGCACATGATCGAGCGGATCCGGAACGAGGGTCACGTGACCTTCACCGGCAAGGTCATCGCGCACAAGGACGCCAAGCCCGCTCCCTCGGAGCTCGCGGCCGCGGCCATCAAGTCGGGTACGGCCTCCGAAAAGGACGACCCGAACCACGACAAGTAACCTGCTGTTCACAGGTTCAACGACGAGCCCCGACTGCTGCCACGCGGTCGGGGCTCGCCGCGTCTTACGAGGAGACGACGACGTGAAAACGCCCGTGCTGATCACCGTGACCGGCCCCGACAAGCCTGGTGTCTCCTCGGTGCTGTTCGCCGTGCTGACCAGGCACGGAGTCGAGGTGCTGGACGTCGAGCAGGTCGTGATCCGGGGCCGGCTGGTGCTTGGCGCGCTGGTGTCGACCGACCACGACCCCGAGGGGCTGCAGGAGTCGGTCGAGCAGGCCATGGCCACTGTCTCGATGCATGTGGAGATCGAGCTCGGCGCCGACTCGAAGCGCACCGCGCGCCTGGAGTCCTCGCACGTGCTGATCGTGCTGGGCCGCCCGGTGACGGCCAAGGCGTTCACCGAGGTCGCGCGCAGGCTGGCGTCTCTGGGCGTCAACATCGACGCGATCCGCGGTGTCGCCGACTACCCCGTCACGGGTCTTGAGCTGCGGGTTTCGGTCGCGGACGACACGCTGGAGAACGACGCGGAGCTGCGTTCGGCGCTGGCGGACGTGTCCGTGCGGGTCGGGTTGGACATCGCGGTCGAACGAGCGGGCCTCACGAGGCGGGCCAAGCGGCTGATCGTGTTCGACGTCGACTCCACGCTCATCCAGGGCGAGGTGATCGAGATGCTGGCCGCGCACGTCGGGTGCGAGGAACAGGTGCGCGAGATCACCGAGGCCGCGATGCGCGGTGAGCTCGACTTCGCCGAGTCGCTGCGGCGCCGGGTCGCGCTGCTGGAGGGCCTCGACGAGAAGGTGCTGGACGAGGTCGGGGCGTCGCTGGAGCTCACGGCCGGCGCGCGCACGACGATCCGCACGTTGAAGCGGCTCGGGTTCTACTGCGGTGTGGTGTCCGGTGGGTTCACCTCGGTGATCACGCCGCTGGCCGACGAGCTGCACCTGGACTTCTGCGCGGCGAACACCCTCGAAGTCGTGGACGGCAAGCTGACCGGCAAGGTGGTCGGCGAGATCGTCGACCGGCCGGGCAAGGCCGTGGCGTTGCGGCGGTTCGCCGAGGAGGCCGGCGTCTCGCTGGCGCAGTGCGTGGCAGTTGGTGACGGCGCGAACGACATCGACATGCTCGGGGCTGCCGGGCTGGGGATCGCGTTCAACGCCAAGCCCGCGTTGCGCGAGGTGGCGGACACGGCGCTGTCGCACCCGTTCCTGGACGCCGTGCTGTTCATCCTCGGCGTGACGCGCGCCGAGGTGGAGGCCGCGGACGCGGCGGACGGCCTGGAGCTGACCCGGCTGTGATGATCCTCGACCTGATCGCTTCCCGGAACTACGCCGAGGAGTCCGAAGTCCGCGCGATGCCGATGGTGTTGCGGATCGAGCGGGTCGATCCGCCCGCGCGGACGGCGTTGCTGGAGGCCGCGGCTGCTTCGGCGGTCGCGGTGTGCCTGGATCCGCGTGCGGATGTCGGCGGGGAGTGGCACGAGGCCGTGCGCGCGTGGGTGGCCGGGCGGATTCGCAAGGTGTCGCGGCGGGCGCGTGGTGTGCAGTGGGACGCGGTGCAGGAGCTGCCGGGCGTGACGGTGACGGTCGACGGGGCGTCGGTGCGGTCGTTGTTGCCGGTGCTGGTGTCCGAGACGCCGCGCGAGGTCGCGAAGCTGCAGATCTCGGGCTCCGACCTGCCGGTGGACTCGCCTGGACCGGTGCCCGAGGGTGCGCGGCTGCTGTACGTGAACCCGCGGGTCGAGATGTCCGCAGGGAAGCTCGCGGCGCAGGTCGGGCACGCGTCGATGTTGCTGGCGCCGCACCTGTCCGTGGACGAGCTGAAGGCTTGGGCGGCGTTGGACTACCGGTGTGCGGTGCGGACTCCGTCGGTGGCCGAGTGGGACTCGTTGATCCACCGCGGCGACGTCGTGGCGGTGCGGGACGCGGGTTTCACGGAGGTCGAGCCGGGCACGACGACGGTACTTGCTGTTTAACATCGGGCTAACCGGGTAAATCTCCGGCTCGTGGGCTTACTCGACGTGCTCGACGCGCGGCTCGGTGACGGGCTGGAGAACGTGCTGTGCTCCCATCACGGCCGTCGGCTGCGGCGGCTGGGGTGGGGCGAGGTACTGGACGGCGACGCCACGGGGTGGTTCACGCCTCGCCGAACCGTCCAGCGCGGCAACAAGATCGAGGTCCTGATCGACGGCGCCACGGCGTTTCCCGTGGTGGCGGAAGCGATCGAGAACGCGCAGAAGTACGTCCACATCGCGAACTGGCACGCGTCGCCGGACTTCCGGCTGACCCGCGAGCCGGGTGCGCCGCAGCTGCGCGAGCTGCTTTCCGCCGCGGCGGAACGGGTTCCGGTGCGCGTGCTGTTGTGGGCCGGGCCGCCGATCCCGTTCTTCGAGCCGACCCGGAAGCGAGCTTTGGCTGCGCAGAAGGCGTTCTGGGACTGCGGCGCCGTCCGGTGCGAGCTCGACGCGCGCGAGCGGACCCTGCACTGCCACCACGAGAAGATCGTGATCGTCGACGACGTGGCGTTCGTCGGCGGGCTGGACATGACCGCCGTCGAGGGCGACCGGCACGACTCGCCGGAGCACCCGCCGCGCGACCTCGGCTGGCACGACCACGTGGCGAAGATGGAGGGCCCGGTCGTGGCGGAGGTGGCCGGTCACTTCGCGGCGCGCTGGCTGGAGATCGCGGGGGAGACCCTGCCCGCGCCCGAGGTTCCTCCGGAGGCCGGGTCGTCGTCCGTGCAGGTGGTGCGGACGGTGCCGGAGAAGACCTACTCGTTCGCGCCGCACGGCGACTTCAGCCTGCTCGACTCGTACCTGCGGGCGTTGCGGTCGGCTGAGTCGTTGATCTACCTGGAGAACCAGTTCCTGTGGTCGCCGGAGATCACCGAGGTGCTGATCGAGAAGCTGTGCCGGCCGCCTTCTGACGAGTTCCGGATGGTGCTGCTGCTGCCGCAGAAACCCAGCAACGGCGCCGACACCACCCGCGGTCAGCTGGGCCGGTTGATCGACGCGGACGTCGATCGGAGGCTGGTCGCGGCAACCCTTGTCGCACATGGCGATGCTCCGGTCTACGTGCACGCGAAGCTGGCCATTGTGGACGATCAGTGGCTCTCGGTCGGCTCGGCGAACCTGAACGAGCACTCGCTGTTCAACGACACCGAGGTCAACGTGGTGACCGACGACGCCGCGGTGGCCCGTGCGACGCGCATCCGGCTGTGGACGGAGCATCTGGGCGTTTCCGTGTCGGGTCCGGCGGACGAGGTGGTCGACCGGGTGTGGAGGCCTGCCCTGAAGGGTCGCGCGCGGGTGAGTCCGCTGCCCGGGGTGTCGCGGCGGGCCGGAAGGTTGCAAGGACCGTTACGCGGATTGCTGGTCGACGGCTGATCTCTGGGTCTAGTTTGGCGACGTGGCCAACGAGGTGACGATCCCGCTGCTGCCGTGCGCCTCCATCGACGAGGTGGCCGAGTTCTACGTGATGCTCGGGTTCACGGTCACGTACCGCCAGTACCGGCCGAACGCGTACCTGTCGGTGCGGCGTGAGGAGATCAACCTTCACTTCTTCGGCATCCCCGGGTATGTCGTGGAGCAGTCGTACAGCTCGTGCTTGATCCAGGTCGAGGATCCGCGATCGATGTACGAGGCGTTCGCCGCCGGCATGCGCGCGGTGTACGGGCAGGTGCTGCTCACGGGCATTCCGCGGATGACCCGGCCGCGGCGGGACGGGTTCCTGTTCGTCGACCCCGGTGGCAACTGGATCCGGGTGGTGCCGGCGGTGCGGGAGCGGGAGCCGTCGCGGAACGGGCTGACTCGGGCGTTGCGCAACGCGGTGACGCTGGCCGGGTCGCACGGGGCTGAGCGGCAGGCGTTGAAGATCCTCGAAGGGGCGTTGGTGCGGGAGACGCACGCTTCGGAGGAGGAGCGGGAGTCGGCGCTGGAGTTCCGCGACGAACTGCTCGAACGGCTGGGCCTGCACGGCTGAGGCCGATCGGCACGTTCTCGCTGGACGCACCTTGACGGCTTAATCTACATAGGTAGTATTGGTGGCGTGGAGCCACTGCAACGCATCGGCAAGGCCACCGTCGACGTGCTCGAAGTGCTGCTGGGTGCGGATGAGCCGCGCTGGGGGCTGGAGATCATCAAGCTGACCGGGCGGCCGTCGGGCAGCGTCTATCCGTTGCTCGACCGGTTGGAGCGGGCCGGCTGGGTCACGTCGGAGTGGGATGACGACGCGGAACGGCGCGGGCCTCGGCGGCGGATGTACCGGCTGACGGCGGACGGGGCGGCTGAAGCGCGGAAGGTCGTTGCGCGGGCCGCTCCGGAGCCGCGATTCGTGCCCAGGACGGCGCAATGAAGGTGGCGTTGTTGGTGGTGCGGTTCGCGGCGGCCGTTGTGGGTGATGAGCTCTATCGCGAGCAGTGGGAAGCGGATGTTGTTGGGGCGCGCGAACTTGGGATGTCGCCGTTGATGGTGGCGTTCGGGGCGTTGCGCGCTGTCGTCGCCATACCGTCGAAAGGTGCTGTCGTGGCTGGGATCGGGCCGTTGGGCATGGCGTTGAAGCACGCGGGAACGTCGCGTGGGCGGGTGCTGGCGATCGCTGTGGTGTCGGCGTTGCTGGTGCTCGGCGGGGTTGCACTGCTGTTCGCTTGAGCAAATTGCTCGGTGTCGTTTCGGCGCTACCGGGCTTAGCTTCGGGCGGTGGCGAACGAACTGACGATTCCACTCCTGCCCTGTCCGGACATTGATGAGATCGCGTCGTTCTACGAGATGCTCGGCTTCTCGGTGACCTATCGGCAGACGCGGCCGAACCCGCACGTGGCTTTGCAGCGGGAAGACATCAACCTGCACTTCTTCGGGATGGACGGCTTCGATCCCGAGCAGTCGTACGGCACGTGCCTCGTAATCGTGCAGGACACCGGTCCGTTGTACGAGGCGTTCGCGGCGGGGATGCGGGCGGCGCACGGGAAAGTGCTCATCTCCGGCATTCCGCGGATGACCCGGCCGCGGGTGCGCAACGACAGGTACTCCGGGTTCAGCGTGGTGGATCCCGGTGGCAACTGGATCCGGATCAACAAGGCCGCGCAGGAGCCCGAAGCGACCTCGAAGCTCGCCAAAGCAATGGAGAACGCCGCGCGGCAGGCTGATGCGCGCGGTGACGAGCGCCAGGCGTTGAAAATCCTGGAAGGCGCGCTGAAACGAGCCGAGGGTTCCGAGGAGGAACTCCAGGAAGCTCAGGCGTTCCGGGACGAGTTGATCGAACGGATCAGGGTGGCTGAGTCTATTTGGTTTGGGCCGCGTCCAGGCGCTTGAGGGCGGCCCTGACCACCTCGGGGTCGTAGGTCGTCCAGAACGGGGGGAGAGAGGCGCGCAGGAAGCCGCCGTAGCGGGCCGTGGCGAGCCTCGGGTCGAGGATTGCCACGACGCCCTTGTCCGACATCGAGCGCAGCAACCGGCCCGCGCCCTGAGCGAGCAGCAGGGCGGCGTGCGTGGCGGCGACGGTGAGGAAGCCGTTGCCGCCGCGTGAGTTGATGGCCTTCTGGCGGGCGGAGGCGAGCGGGTCGTCAGGGCGCGGGAACGGGATGCGGTCCATGATCACGAGCTGCAGGGACGGGCCGGGGACGTCGACGCCCTGCCACAGCGACAGGGTGCCGAAGAGGCAGGTGCGCTCGTCTTCGGAGAACTTCTTGACCAGCAGGCCCGTCGCGTCGTCGCCCTGGCACAGGATCGGGTAGTCGAGCTTGTCCCGCAGCGCTTCCGTGGCCGCTTTGGCCGCGCGCGTCGAGGAGAACAGGCCGAGTGCGCGGCCGCCCGCCGCGTTCACCAGGCCCTCGATCTCGTCGAGGTACTCAGGGGGCAGGCCGTCGCGGCCCGGTTGCGGCAGATGCCTTGCCACGTAAAGGATGCCGCTCGACCCGTGCTCGAAGGGCGAGCCGACGTCCAGGCCGGTCCACTTGGGACCGTCGACGTCCTTGATCTCCTTGTCGGTGGCCGCGCCCTCGATCTTGCGGACCTTCTCCGACGGCGGCAGGCCCCACTGGCGGGCCATCGTGTCGAACGCGCCGCCCAGCGTGAGGGTCGCGGAGGTCAGGACCGTGGTGCGCTTGGCGAACAGTCGTTCCCGGAGCAGCCCGCCGACGCCCAGCGGCGCGACCCGCAGCACCGGCGACTTCTGGTTGAAGTCGCCCGACACCCACACGACGTCGTGCTCCTCGCCGAACGCGTCGAGGATCCGCACCGCGCAGTCGTGGACCTCCTCCAGCAACGCCAGCGCGAGCTTGCGCGCCGTCGCCCCGTCCGGGTCCTCCTTGCGCTCCGGCCCCATCGCCGACATGCAGTTGTGCGCCGCGTCGCGGGTGGCGGCCAGGGCGCCGGCCAGTGCCCTGGGGAGGGCGTCGAGCCGGCCGGACGGCATGTCTTCCAGGATCATGGCCAGGCCGTCGCTCGCCTCGGCGAGGCGATCCGCGATGTCCTGGTCGATCAGCCGCCCGCACCTGCGCGCCGCCATCGCGACGGACGCGCCGCTCAGCTCCTCCGTGGCCACCGACGTGACGCGGTCGACCAGGTCGTGCGCCTCGTCGATCACCACCACGTCGTGGTCCGGCAGCACCTGGTAGCCCTCCAACGCGTCGATGGCGAGCATCGCGTGGTTCGTGACCACCACGTCCGCCTTGCCGGCCTGCGCCCTCGCCTTCTCCGCGAAGCAGTCGGTGCCGATCGGGCACTTCGACACACCCAGGCACTCGCGCGCGGTGACGCTGACCTGCCGCCACGCCTGCTCGCTCACGCCGGGCACGAGCTCGTCGCGGTCACCGGTCTCGGTGTCCGACGACCACTCGTTCAGCCGCTTCACCTCACGCCCGAGCTTCGACATCGCGAACGGGTCGAACAGCACGCTGTCGTCCGGCTCGTCCGGCGCGCCGTTGTGGACGCGGTGCATGCACAGGTAGTTCCTGCGGCCCTTGAGGATGGCGAACGTGGGCTCGCGGCCGAGCTCCTTCTTCAACGCCTTCGCGAGACGCGGCAGATCCCGGTCGACCAGCTGCCGCTGCAGGGCGATCGTGGCCGTGGAGACGACCACCGTCTCGGCCTCCGCCACGGCGTGCCTGATCGACGGCACCAGGTACGCGAGCGACTTGCCGGTGCCCGTGCCCGCCTGCACCGCGAGATGCTCGCCCGTGCGGATGGAGTGGTCGACGGCCTCGGCCATCTCCACCTGGCCAGGGCGCTCCGCACCACCGACGGCGTGGACGGCGGTCTCGAGGAGGCTCAGCGTGGGGGGAACTTCAGGCACGAGACAGACCGTACCCGGCAGGTCCGACAGTCTCCGCCAGACACCGCCGACCCGGATGCGGCGGACTCAGTCGCCGCCGCCTCCACCGCACCCGCCGCCGCAGCCACCTCCACCGCAGCTGCTGCCCCCGCTGTCACCGCTGCCGCACGAGCTCGACGAACACCCGCTGCCGCAACTGCTGCTGGACGACGTGTCACGCGCGGGCAGCAGTCCGACCATCACCGGCGTCAGCCCCAGCATCCCGGCGATCGCGACCCTGCCGACCCTCCCGCGCAGGCCCCTCGACGCGACCGCGCCCACCGGATCCTGTGTGCTGACCCGCAGCTGTGCCCGTTTCGCCAGGCGGTAGCCGGTCCTGGTCCGCAGTCGGCCGGGGTCGCGCGCCTTCAGCACCGAGGCCCAGACGAACACCACCACGCCGGCCGCGAAGAAGTACCAGGGCGGGTACTCGGTGATGTTCGGCACCGGGAGCTCCCGCAGCAGGTCCGGCACCACGATCCGGAAGAACCCGGCCAGCGCGAGCGCCGTCCCGAGCAGGAACAGCCACGGGTACAACCTGGGGCGCCACGACCGGTGGTGCCGCAGCAGGCCGCGGTCCGCGAGGTGGTGACGCAGGCCCTCGGCTTCAGGTGAGGTGGCCGTCTCCCGCAGGACGTCGTGCAGGTACCTGCCCACCTGGACGCTGTTCAGGATCCGCGCTTCCAGCGGCGTGAGGCGGCCGGGGTTGCGGTGGACGGCGGTCACCACGCCGTCGCGGGAGATCCGGACCGCGCCGGCGTGCAGCAGGCGGGCCAGGGCCACCTCGGCGGCGCGGGATGGGCCGCCGACGAGACAGCCCAGCTCTTCCGGAGTATGCGTCGTCACGCGGATTTCTCGGGCAGAAGCCTCAGGTCGTTACGTCGGCCAGGATCCGGTCGAACAGCTCGATGGCCGCCTTCAGGTGAGTGTCGGTGAGCGGTAGCTGTGAGCCGCGGCGGACCGACACCAAGTCCAGGAGTGGTAGGTCGGGCCAGTGGGCGGCGGCCAGCACGCCTGCGCGCGACTTGCTGACGATCTCGCCCGTGCGGATGGTGTGCCACAAGCGCGCGGGGCCCAGTCCGATCCAGAGGATGTCTTCTGGCGGCAATTCGGGCATCGTGCGAACCTGCTCGAACAAGCGCTGCCAGTAGCTGACGAGGTTGTCGCGGCAGTAGGCCTCGACGTCTGCGGACGTGCCCGGACATGTGGGGCGTGCGCCGCGCACGGTTTGACCTACGGTCCGCAGCTGCTGCCACAACACCGGAGTGATCTCGCCGGCCAACGGCGTCACGTCGAAAACCGGCTTCTCCAGCGAGCCGGCCAGGACCACGGCGACGTCAGCACCCTCGAACGAAGGCACCTCGGCAGCTGAAGACAGCTCGATGACGATGTCCAGGTCCGAGTCGGCGACGACGTCGTCCAGCACCCGCGACCCGTAGACGTGCGCGCCCACCACGAGACCGGGCAGGCGCGCGTCCAAGAACGACAGATGTTCCCCAGGTGTGATCACCTGGTCCAAGCTACCGACGCCGGACGAGTGCCCAGGCTCCCGGCAGCACGCCGGCCGCCAGCGCGATCTTCAGGGCGTCGCCGAGCAGGAACGGGACCACGCCGACAGCCACGGCCTTGGAGAAAGACATGCCGGTCACGGCCATCAGCCACGGCACACCGACGGCGTAGATCGCCAGGTTGCCGAGAGCCATGGTGCCGACGACGCGCAACGGCGTGCGGTCGCCGCCGCGTCCGGCGAGTGCGCCAACGAGAGCGCCGGCGAACACGAAGCCCACGACGTAGCCCAGCGACACCGGCACACCCGACGAACCGCCCTGGAACCACGGCACGCCCGCGACGCCCGCGATCAAGTACAGGAGCATCGAGGTCGCGCCGCGCTGCCAGCCCAGAGCAGCGCCGACCAGCAGCGCGGCGAAAGTCTGGCCCGTCAGCGGAACCGGGCTGCCCGGGATCGGCAGGGCCACCTGCGCGGCCAGGCCGGTGAAGGCGGCACCGGCGACGACCAGGGTCAGGTCGCGGACCAGTGCGCCCGGCACGAAGTCGGCGAGCACGGTGCGACGGGGCGCGAGTGCGAGTGTCACGTTCCCTCCCAGGCGGAATCGAGAGAACCTGAGGTTAACCAGGGGAACTCGAGAACGTCTTTGTTCGATCTCTACAAAGTGATCGGTCACACATCCGCGGTGACCACACGACGTTCGGTGTTGCGGCGGGTCTTGGTCCAGCCGTTGTTGCCGCGTACCAAGCGAATCAGCGCGCGCCACGACGTGATGTAGAAGGTGTAGATGTACAGCGCGTAGCCGAACCCGTACGCGATGGACTTCCAGAACGAGACCGGCACACAACGCGCGCGGTACACCGGCCCCCACAAGACGAACGGCAACAGGCCGAAGGCGCCGTACACGGTGAAGAGGATCCACGCGCCGTCGAAGAACCACGCCACGACTTCGGCAGGCGACACCGCGAACCGGTAAGCCATGAGCGCCATGGGAATCGGGTAGATGAGCGTGCCGAGCAACTGCATCCACGGTTGCGCGAGGTAGTACATCATCTCGGCGGCACCGAGGGTCGTCAGGTGCTCGGAGTCCCAGATGCGCCGCAAATAACGCATGCACTGCATGGTTCCCTGGCCCCAACGCGTGCGTTGCGCCAAGAAACGGCGCAACGAGTACAGCGCTTCCTGGTTCACGTGCGTGTCCAACGAGAACCCGGTGTGCCAGCCCGCGGTCAGCAGGTGCACGCCGAGCTCGAAGTCCTCCAGCAACGAGCCGCGCCACGGCGAACCGGTCCGCCCGGCGATCGAGTCCAAAGCGGACAGCCGGGTGAACTGACCGTTGCCGCCCATGGAGATCGTGCCGGTGGCGCCGCGCGACATCTGGATCGCCGCGATGGCCGTGCGGAACTCCAGGTCCTGCATCCGCACCAGCGCGGCACCGAAAGTCCGCCGCCACAACGAGACACCCGGCTGGCGCAGGCCCGCGTTGATCATCCGCACGTCCACCTGCACGGCGCCGATCCGCGGGTTGCCGAAGAGATGAGCAGCCGCACAGACTTCCAGGCAGTTGGGAGCCGGCCGTCCGTCAGCGTCCACCACCACGATGATCGCGCGGTCCGTGTCCGCCCGACGGCCCATCCACAGTTTCAACGTTCTGTACGCGTCGTTCAACGCGTTGCCCTTGCCGGTCCGGGCATAGGGCCGTTGGCGCTGCACGAGATGGATGTGCGTGTCGCGCACACCGCCGTTGCGCTTCAACGTCCGCACAACGCCGGCAGTGCGGTCGTCGGAGTCGTCGTCGATCACCCACACGTGCGCGATGGGGAAGGTCCCCCGCAGATACCTGATCGTGTCACCGATGACGGCTTCCTCGTCGCGGCACGGCACGAAGAAGTGCCACTCCAACGATGCGGGATCGCCCAGAGGCGCCGGTTTGCGCCGCAGGTACGGCACCACGATGAAGAGAACGTACGTCACGAAGGCGACGCTCATCGTCAGAGCGAGCGCCTGCGTGAACCCGAGGACGAGGTCGAGGCTCACTTGCGGGTGGCCAGCCAGACGAAGGCGACCAGCGCGGCCGCGCCACCGAAGACGCTCACCATCGAGCCCAGCAGCGTGTGGCCCCAGTAGTACCCGGTGTCGACGCCCAGCCACTGCACCAGCCCGACCAGGGTCAGCACGCGGAACTGGTTCACGATCACCACCGCCAGCGCGGCGACTCCCAGGGCGAACAGCACGCGCGACTGGATGCGAGGCCTGAGCGCGATCATCACGGCACCGACGACGATCAGCGGCAGCACCAGGAACGCCGAGGTGCACTCCGGCGTCATCCGCAGGCCCAGCGGCGTGTCCGAGCCCAGTCCGAAGTAGACGGTCTGCCGGTCCGGGATCACGTCCACGCCGTAGGAGCTGATGACGCTGAGAATCGCGCCGGACAGCGAGATCTCCGCCGTGCGGTACAGGCGGTGTGCGAACACGAGTCCCGCGGCAACCGCGAGCAGGACGACCACCGTCACCCGGCTCGGGAATGCGGTGCGGCGCACGGCAAGCGTCACCCGAGGATCCTTTCCACCGATTGAGGGAGCGCCCAGACGGGCTACCTGACGTTCCATCGGTAGACGCAACGTCAGCCCTCACCCCCGGATCGGGTGACGCCGTAACCGGAAATTGATCAAAAAACCCACGATGAGTGGCCCCGACTGGGCGAGTTGGGTGGTCGTGTCCCCCGATACGGGGAGTAACCCTCAGTTCCCTCGAAAGAAAGCCGATGCCGGTAATTGCCCCCGGAAAGCGTGAAACCAGATTGGTATCGGCGCGCCCTGGGGCCGGAGGAATCAAGGGAAGGAGTTTCATGCGTGTCCGAATGACGGGACTGGCAGGAGTCATCGCGATTGCCGCACTCCTGGTCGGTGCCGCACCTGCTTCGGCCGCTCCGGGGGACGCCTCGGCATACGGTGCGAGGCTCGACGTGACGCTGCTCGGCAACCCGGCGGTCCACGCCGAACCGTTCGCCGCCGCCAACGCGAACGGGCCGACCCAGAACACGTTCGCCGGCGTTGACCTGCCCGGGATTCTGAAGACCGGTGTCATCAACGCCTCCGCGTCGCGCGACGACAAGTCCGGCGGCGTGTACTCGCGGGCGAGCACCGCGGACGTCCGGGTCGACCTGCTCTCCAAGGTCACCGGCAAGATCTCCGCCGAGCTGGTCGAGGCGGAGTGCGCGGCGACCCAGAAGGGGCTCGTCGGCAAGTCCAAGCTCGCGGGCGTGAACCTCGGCAAGCTCGGCCAGGTGAACGCGGATCCGGCGCCCAACACGGTGCTCAACGTGGAACTGGCGGGCATCAAGATCGCCGAAGTCATCTTCAACGAGCAGTACAAGAACGGCGACGGCAGCCTCACCGTGAACGCGATTCACGTGAAGCTGTTGCAGGGCAAGCTCGGCTCCCTCGGCACCGGCGACGTGATCCTCTCGTCCGCCACCTGCGGTCCCGCCGGCCTGCCCATCCCGATGGCGTCGGGGGCGGGCCTGTGGATCGGCCTCGGCCTGCTCGGTGTCGTCGCTGCTCCGGTCGCGTTCGTGGCGCTGCGCCGTCGCGCGTCGCTCAACGCGGCTTAAAAGAGGAGCAGCAGATGTACAAGGTCCCCGGTACCGGCATCGGTGTCGGCACGGGTGTCGGAGCCCTCGCGGTCACCGGCGCGGACGTGACGTGGTGGATCGTCGCGGGAATCGTCCTCCTGCTCGTGGGCGCGTTCCTGCTGCACAGCACGCGCCGCAAGCGCGTACCCGCCACGGCGAAGGCCAGAAACCGAGCCGGCTGACAGAGCCCGCCTGGGATTGCCCCCGGTCCCAGGCGGGTCTCCCGGTCTCCCCGAGAGAGGACTACGGTGAGGAAAGAAGTTCTGCTGGTCGCCGGTACGCGGCCGGAAGCCGTGAAGATCGCCCCGGTCGCCATCGCGTTGAAGGGCCACCCCGCCCTCCGCCCCACAATCGTCCACAGTGGACAGCACGCAGGCATGGTCGAACAGGCGCTCGGCGCTTTCGACCTGGTGCCGGACGTGCGGCTGGACGTGCCCAGGATCAACGGCACCCAGGCCGAGCTGGTCTCCCGGCTGTTGCCCGAGTTCGACGCCGTGCTGGAGGAGCGCGACCCCGCGGTCACCCTCGTGCAGGGCGACACCACTACTACTCTGGCCGCCGCACTCGCCTCGTTCTGGCGCGGAATCCCCGTGGCGCACCTCGAAGCCGGTCTGCGCACCGGTGACCTCTACGGCCCGTTCCCCGAGGAGGGGAACCGGCAGATGATCTCCCGCATCACCTCGCTGCACCTCGCGCCGACCGACGACGCCGCCAACGCGCTGAACGCGGAATCCCTGCCGGACAGCCACATCGTCGTCACCGGCAACACCGTCGTGGACGCCGTGCAACGCGTCGCGTCCGCCGATCTGCCCGCGTCCAGCCCGGATCTCGTTGCACTGGAACGGACTCTGGACGCCACCGGTGGCCGGCTGATGCTCGTCACGGTGCACCGCCGCGAGTCGTGGGGCCGTCCGCTGATGCGCGTGCTCAACGCCGTGCGCGCCATCACCGACCGCCATCCCGACCTGCACGTGCTGATCCCCGCGCACCCGAACCCCGGTGTGCGCGAACAGGTCGTGTCACTGCTGGGTGGCCACGAACGAGTCGTCATCACCGACCCGCTGGACTACCCCGATCTCGTGCGAGTGCTGCGCCGCGCGGCCCTCGTGCTGACCGACTCCGGTGGCATCCAGGAGGAGGCGCCGACGTTCGGTGTCCCGGTGCTGGTGCTGCGCGAGACCACCGAACGCATGCTCGCCGTCGACGCCGGGTGCGCCTGGCTCGTCGGCACGGACACCACCCGCATCCTCGCCGAAGCGGGCTGGGTGCTCGGCTCCCGGCTGCGGCTTCCCTTGGGGCGCAACCCGTTCGGCGACGGGCGTGCCGCGGTCCGGGTGTGCTCCGCGCTGGAGAGGCTGGCGGGTCTGCCGACAGCTCTGCCGCGCCGGGAGCCGTTCGCCACGTTGGTGGGTGTGCGCTGACGAACAGCTTGCCTGTCACCCAGTCGTGTAATTGCGAATTCACGAATGGGTGACATGGGGTGCCGAGCTGTTAATCACGCCCCCCATCACAACCATTATCGGGCGGTGGTAAATCGAGCCATAGGGGAGTGAGCAACAGTGCGAAAGAGTGTGATCGCAGGGGCGGTTGCCGCGTTGACGTTCGCCACCGCGGCTCCCGCTTTCGCGAGCAACCCGCCCGGCACGGCCAGCTCGGGATCCGCCGACTTCGCCAAGGCGGACCAGACGTTCAAGGTCGAGCCGCTCGCCGTGTGCGACGTGAACCCGGACCAGGCGGGCACGGTCACCGGGTCCAGCCCGGCCGTGAGCAAGAACGGTTTCAAGGTCGGTGAGACCAGCTCGGCCTGCACGACCGAGGTCGTGAACCAGGCGGAGCTGCTCACCAAGACGACGTCCGTGGCCAAGGGCAAGGCGTTCGAGCTGTCCGCGCTCGTCGCGAAGAACGGCCCGCGGCTCAAGATCGGCGAGTGGTCCATCCGCAGCAGCCGGGTACCGCGATCAGCATCGTCGTGCTGGGGCTGACCGTCGCGGCCGTGGTGCTGCAGTTCCTGCCGCCGTCGAACAGGTACGTGCGGT